>JBPCNB010000153.1:0-1875 GCA_051001675.1 Nitrososphaeraceae archaeon
GATGATGCAGAGAAAACTAAGAAAGAAACATTAGAATCGGTGCCATAGATACCTAACGAACAAGTCCCAGCTAAGGAAGAGACATCAAAGGAATCACTATATGATAGCAATGATAAAAACAAGTCTAAGGGAAGATCAAATAAACTTCGAGATTATCTCTTACAGTGCGATATAAGCAACAATAACATAAGCCTGGCATAAACGGGATTTAATGCCATGAGAAACCATAAGTAGTTTGACCTTCAAACAATTGCAAACGAAGAAAGTGGAGAATACTGTTACATTTCTGGCATGAGATAGCATGTCCTAGTGTTTAATGGGCGAGACGGGCTTGAGCCCCTGAGCTGGTTATTGACAATGCTGTTTGCCTACAAGTCTGGATTATATATCAGTATCCGGTGCTTTTGAAAAGTTCGACACTTTAATTAGTCTGATCAGCGACGACCTGTGTCATAGTTCAGATAACGTTTGGAATAGTTTTCTGTCTTGCCAACATCAACATTTAAGATAAGAAGATTGTTGCCGTTATTCAGATCCCCAGGAGTCTCATAGATACCATAATAAGATAGACAAGTCAAATAACTTGTACTGTAATAAGTGTGTCTCCTGAAGACGACGATCCATTCTTTGACTGGCCAAACCTAATTCACAAGCCAGTATACTCTATCGATGGAAAAAAGCTTGGATTTCTTAGGAAGGTCATATCAGAATACATGTTTGTTAGCAGAGGTTTTATCAACTTGACAAAATACTTTATACCATTATCATTAGCAGAATCAGTAAGCAAAAAGGGTATTAGAATAAGGATTACAACCTATGAAGCACGATCAAAATACTCTTATGCAAAAATGAAAAACACTCTTACCAACTTAGGTTTCATGCCAAAGTCTGTAGTGGAACATAGACCTCTATATGATAGATTTGTGACATTGCATCGCAGTGCGACTAGGAATAGACTTGCCGCCGGCGCAGCTTTTGTTTCTGGAATACTTTTCATAATTTCTGGATATCAAGCCAACTTCGAACTTTATTACTTAGTCCGTGAGCAAATTCCGATACTAATACAAACACAGGAGGTAGAGTTGTGGATGTTTGTATTGGACCGCATTGGAATTTTATCTGTTATATCTCAGTTTGGAGGAATTGCTGTATTGATAGGAGCTGGTTTGTTTGTTGCAAATAGAGTAAATATCGGAAAAATATTGGTTATAATTGGAACAGGACAAGGTCTTCTTACTATAGGCTTGCATATTCTATTAGAGATACAGTCTGGCAGAATACTATCATCAGAAAATAACTATATTATATGGTTAACGTCTTCTGCAACAGGACTTGGAATACTATTTGCGATAGTATCACAATCACTTTCAAAAGGAAAAAGTGAAAGTGTCACTTCGAGGGTTATGAGATTTGTATTGAGGAGAAGAAGAGAAAGAATAACGAAGACCGACGAGAAATAACAGGCTTCATCTAATCTAATATACAAATGATAAAAACTTCCAGGCCTAAGTTTTTTGATTCATGCTATGAATGATTAGCAACAATATTTCTTATGATTGTTATATGGTCGCTAGATTGACCACTAGGACATGGTAAGTTGCAGTTATGCCTGTTCTTCCAAGTGTTCCTTTGCAAGTACTCTCCCTTAATAGGTTTATAACTTATTTTGTCCAGGAGTTTGGCATAATAATATCATTTGGAGATTGAAATTGAACCCATCATCTTTTAATGCACCTGCTAATGGAGAACCTTCTGAAGACACAAACTCAGATAAGATCATAGAAAATCTCAATCAATCAAATCAGCAACTTTTACAAACTATAGAGAAACTAAAAGCAGAAATTGTAAAGCTTCAACTTTTCATAAATATAGCTG
>JBPCNB010000154.1:0-1342 GCA_051001675.1 Nitrososphaeraceae archaeon
GAACAATATTGCAAAAGGTTTCCCTTGTATGTTCGGATTCACTGTATACAGTTCTATTCAACAAGCAGGCACTACAGGCAAGATTCCATATCCATGCGAGGGTGAGAAGGTCGAAGGCGGACATGCAATTATGGCAGTTGGGTACGATGATAAAATGGCAGTAAAAAATGAAACTTGCGATGTAGAAGCAAAAGGCGCACTACTTATACGAAATTCCTGGGGCACTGAATGGGGAGAATGCCTAGCCGGAGAGACAAAAATATCTTTGCTGAATGGTAATGAGGTTCCGATCGAAGAACTTGTGCTAAATAAAAAACCAGTTTGGATTTATTCATATGATACAAGTGAAGAGAAAGTAGTTCCAGCACTGGCAATACCAAAGTATTCAGGTTACCGAGATGACCTTGTAAGGGTTACCCTTGATAACGAAGAAAGTGTGGTGTGCACCTCTGATCACCTGTGGTTGACACGTGACGGTTGCTACAAGCCTGCAATTAATTTAAGAGAAGGCGACTCTTTAATGCCACTTTATAGAACTCTGCACCACGGATATGAGAAATTTTATAGCAATAAAAGGAGGAACAATTGGCTAACTACTCATTGGATGGTTGTCCACGAGCTGAATAAACGTCTTGATGGGTTCATGCCGGTACTTGTGTCAATAAACATAACTGTGAAATCATAATACACCACAAAGATTTTGATCCTAGAAATAATTGTCCTGATAATTTGGAGGTGATGCTAACTTGTCAGCATACTGCCTTACATCAAATGCTCGGATCAAGTAGAACAGAAAGCCTTCGTAATTACTGGCACGAGAATTATGACCAACTAGTTCAAATCTCAATCAGGAATATTCAAGATTACAATAAGAAAATTGCACTAGGAGAGGCTGACCTAACCGAGAAACAAATTATGACTAGACGTCATAACATTTTGCGAAATGGGTTACAAAACCGTTCTCCTGAAGAACGTTCACTTAGGGCATTCAAAGGAGTTGAAACTCGTAGAAAAAGATATGGAATCGATATTCATTCCAAATACGGAAAGCTTGGAAAGAAAAATGGTGCCAAAATCAGTGAGACCTTGAAACGAAAATATGCAGATGGAGAGTTGCCAGTTACTCTATCGTTAGTTAAAAAAAGCAAGGACGAGGTAGAAAGAATGGGCTATCTGATTATGGGACTCAATTCTTATAATTCCTACCTTCGTAGGTACATGAAACTAGAGATAAATGATATTAAAAAAATCTATTCCAAGCTCGCTACTCTACCAGACAAAGAGAAAGACACAGCCATTGAAAAAATTATTAATAGTTTTGAATCTGGTGATACTCTAGAGC
>JBPCNB010000155.1:0-1536 GCA_051001675.1 Nitrososphaeraceae archaeon
AATGGTCTTACTCCATCAGAGATGTTTCTGAGAAGATTAATTACAGCCATCATACATACTAGGACTAAGCAGCAAGTGTAACCCATGTAGGTAATCAAAAATGTAACCGAACTGTGTAAGTACAACACCTAGTAAGCCTACACAGTGAAAGTCACATTGTTTGCACGGGACGTGTATATAGCAAAGCTATGAGCATCTACAAATTCTTTGTTTTTTTCATGTAGTTTTGTATAAAATTTCAGAACATCCATATCCAATAATTCTTTGATTCGCGAGTCATATGCACAGAGAACCGACATTGGTAATGATATTCTTTTTTCTAAAGCATACTCTAAATCGTGCCATTGTCTAGCAAGACCTCGAGAAAGAAAATATGACGAAAGATCCGCAGCAACTCTGACCCCTTTTTTACCCTTTTTAAAAACAAACATTTCGCAAAGAGATTTAGCTGTATTTACCCAATTTTCAATATCTGGTTTCTCAGGATTCTTGTACAACTCTTCTCCTCTTAATATGATAAGGCTTTTGTTATCATTATCATCTTCTCCTTCTGCCTCATAATATTGTGTGTTAATTCCGAATTTTTGCATGGAATTTCTTACGCTTTCTATAGGTTCTGTTGCTGTGAGATAGACGATACCCCAGTTTCTTTCAAGTCCGCTTTTAACAAAAGAAAATTGGATTTTGTGCAATTGTTCCTTGGAGAAGAAAAATATACAACCATGCTCTCCAGCTTTTAGGGTTTCTAGAAACCGTTCAATAGGAATATTAACCCTATTTCTTGGTTCTCCTAGATCAGGCATGTAATAGACCAGAATAATCTGGTTATTAATAGACTTAGCTAGAGTGCAAGTTTTGCCGTTAAACCTATGTCATAAACAAGAAAGGAGTTAAAGTAATTTGGATGCAAGTAATACCTGTAAACCTCGTCGGATTTGGTAGAAGAAGGACGAGCATCATCCTCAAATATGAATGCAGTTATGCTTTTATCAAGTCCTTCTAGTTCGCTCTTGATTTTTTCCCTTTCTTCAGCAAACTCGGTTGTCTTGGAACTAACAAAGATATTTACACTTTCCAAAACGAATTACTTGGACTATCTGCTCTTATATCTCTTCAGTCAACGCTTTGAGTATTGCCACACCGATCTTTATAATCTTCCTATCTTGCAATCATATTTCATTGGTCACCGATACAAATAAAGTCAGAAAATTTCTACACGCAAAGATAGCCAAAAGAAAGAAACAGATCCATCCTGCACATAATCTGAGATTCAATCATGACATGCAACTACAGATAGATTGCATCGAATGGGTTCTCGAAAAGATAGAAGTGAACAAAATTCCTAATGATAGATTAGATGATCTTATTCGAAGGATGATTAAGGACTTGGAAAAAGGAAGGATAATGTCATGAAACGATCTGATACGGATGATTTGTGGATTAAGATTGAAAGTCTTCAATGGGGTTCTATTTGTTATCTATGCTATAAAGAATGGAAGAGTGGTTGTAATTTAGGTATGTGCCACTGGAAAGAAC
>JBPCNB010000156.1:0-5610 GCA_051001675.1 Nitrososphaeraceae archaeon
TGCTATAGCTATAGGTTTCATTACAACTGGGATTCTTGTATTTATGACAAGATTTCTCAAGAGTGGGGACAAGAAACTTGGAAATACAGATGCTTTTTGGATCGGGATGGGGCAAGGCCTATCCATATTTTCTAGCATTTCTAGGAGCGGCATCACTTTATCTATCGGGATGTTCCGCGGTTTGGAGAAAGGCAGTTTGGTAAAGTATTCCTTTCTATTGTCTATTCCTGCAATAATAGGCGCCTCAATTTTCGACCTGATCACTGCCGATAGTGAAACCCTGGCTCAGATGTACGAGATACCTGCCTCTTCGTATATAGCAGGAGTTTTGCTTTCAGCCGTTGTAGGGTTCGCGTCTATAAAATTCCTGATTAGGGTAATCAACAATCAATCCTTCTACCTTTTTTCTTTCTACTGCGTAGCCATTGGTCTTGTCACTTTCCTTGGCTTTTAATTTACGAGATTTAGATATTGAGATGATAGTAATCTGCCCACTTCTCTTATTGCGTTAACTTACATTGCTCTTTCTCGTAGGCTGCCTTAATATACTCAACCACCTTTATTGCATCGTGCTCTTTCAAGCTGGCTCGATGATCCTCGATATAAGAAGATAGGGAGTTGAGCTCGTAAGATAAATTTGGGAAATTGACTTTTGTCTGCTCAATAATACTCGAATAGTTCCTATATGGAAAATAAGTCGATTTTGCAATTTTGGATAATATACGCTTTGTGTGTTCACTGATAATTTTCCTCTTACATGCAAGAAAGAGGTTATATCGTATGTCAATCATTGCTTCTGATTGAATTCCTCCCTCATGCCCGAGTTGGAACGTTACTGCTACTTCGTCATCCGCGTCGGTTGTTCCATTTTTATATAATTCGAAAATTTTGCCTACCCCCACCATACCAAACTTTTCTAACTCAACCGCTCGGAGGGCACCTATACTTGCTCCCCCCACCACTCGGATGTTCTTATTGGATAGCAATTGATAGACTTCGATCGGAGTTGGGGGATAATCCTGTAAGAACAAACCATCGATAAGTCCAACAAAATTTATTGCACTATCTTCTCCATCGCTGACACTAAATGCTGAACTTGATAACATTAACAGATCTCCTTTCTTTGCTGGGGTCCTGTAATCTGCATCAAATATCTTCCGTGCATTTTGATGCGTTAGACTGGGTCCTACGAAAATTATAGGCTTACTCAAGGTTCGCAGTCATCCTTTTAATGCTTTGAAATATTTTCTAGCTCGCCATCCTATTATACTCTTTGTAATTTTAAAAGTCTCAAGCCCAGGAACTATTGCCCTTACAACGGGGACACCAAGTTCTGGGTCTGTCAAATCCACGATTACTACCCTTCTTATACCTACACTTTTCAAATTTTTAAGTATTAATTTTATGTCATCAAGTATATCCTCATTATTAAAGGTACTAATTTCGTTATAGCTTGTTTTTTCCTTGGATGGTATGAACTGCCATGCCCTCTTATCGTCGGTGTTGTTTTCGCCGTAATTAATTTTTCTTAAATCATCTCTTGCACCTTGGATGTTTGCGGCACGGGTTTGTGAAACTTCTGTTATTGCCCTCGATAGAGCAATCCGCGTATCAGGGTGTGTTCCATGTCCTTCTGCCAGATATCCGTAATCATGACTAATCCATTCTATCGAGCTGGCTGCAAAGGTGGGAATTCCTATATCTGATGTAATATCCTTTATTAGCAGTGGGAGATCCGATTGCTGAAACTTTCTGGTCAACTTTTGGACCTTGTCCAATTTAGCTTCGGAAACTTCAACATCACGAAATATTGTGTAATCGTCCATGAACCTATCCTGAGGAACTGAAGAGAAAATGTATCCTCTTCGCCTCAAATTATTTTCGATTGTTTTCAAGAGATGGAACGGGATGGCTCGAGTACGGATTTCTGCTATACTTATTGCATCTCTCTCGATTACTTCGCATAAGGCATGACACACGGCTTCTTCTAAGACATTTCCTGATGCAAGGCCATTAGTATGGTGAAATGCAAACGGATTTACAGATGGAGGAGAAGGGGAATATCTGAAGAGAACTAGTGGCGCAGGTACTAGTATTTCTTCCTCAGTTATCAAGTCAAATCCTTTGAGAAAATCCATTACCATATTTTCCTGATATTGGAAGTTGAGTGGCTCTGTCACATCATCGGGGTGAACCAAAGTATATGTTTTGGCTAAATCTTCAAACGTACCTCTAATATAGGGTCTTCCATGATTGGCGCCTGGCAGGGAACAATAGCGTTCAATTGCCTCCATTAAAGCACTTGCTTTTGCATGTTGACGAGTGTTGCCTTTTCCACTGTATACCCAAATATAGTCTTCTGTTCCAGGTAGGACGGCGGAATAGTTTGGTATCCCGAGTCGATCCATGTTTGTTATATCCGCCAGGCGCGTCACTCCGATGCGTTGGCAGATGTGAATCGCTTTATTGAGTGTGGTTTCCGCTGGAATTGTCCTGGACGTTCCATCCTTCGACCATTTTTTTTGACTCTTGAGTCCTAATCCTTGCAACGCTAACCACCTTAAGGGAAATTTACAAGTTCATATCAATATTACTAAAACTTGCTTCATTAGGAATATATACTAGGTTTTTGTTTGTGTGGATACTTGAATTCAAGACAAAGAGATGCTGAGGTTATCAGCGAGATCTTACTTAAGGCGGCCAGTGAGCCGGAGTTCAGAAATTCACTAATAAAAGAGCCATCCAGAGTCTTACAAGAATACAATATTTCTGAAGAGGCTAAGGTAATTATCAAGAAGAGTATAATTGATTTGACTCAATAGAATTCTCCGAAGTTACGGTAGATGCTCGGGAGTCAATACATGCTTAATCAAAAACAAATTAACAGGTCAGTTACTTCCATGTCCTAGAATAAGCCATCTCTAGGTATTTCCAAGTAAGTGTATCTAATCTAAATTGCCTTTAGCAGTGAAACCTTGTTTGTTTTTGCCTTCAATTCGCAAGGGACGGTATAGTAGTGCTTTCCCCACCAAACTCTGATCTGAGCATGTATTTGCTGCTTCCCGAGATCAAATTGACTAGCATTCACCATAATTTCTTTTTCTACATCGAATAATAGTGATTTTACTTCTTCGATACTTGATGGATAAAATGTGGTGTCGTCTTTCACGATTAGGCACCATACCCTATATGGAAGCTTTGGATTTCTGGTCCAGAAAAGTGAAGCCTTGCGCAAGCTGCCGCTATGGAGCAGTTTCTTGCTCCCGGAATTTAGGTCGAGATCAATCTTTATTCTAAAAATATTATCATGTAAGCTATATGCTCTCTCCCAGTTTTTTTGGTCGAAAACCTGCCTGATCTTTCCTTCTATTTTAAAGTCAATCCGAAAAGCAACCTGTTCGTTTGGTTTGACTTCTTTTCGAGAAGTGCTAAGTTGGGGATTCTCGATCTTGTTGCTACTATCTGTCAAAGGGATTGCAATAAGGTATCATTTATATCCTCAATAAGTAGTTGTTGTCATTACCATGCATGCAGAAGTGCTTAGCATCAAGGACAATGAGCTTGAACTAAAGCTTGAAGATGAAGACATTTCAGTGATGTATATTATTCAACACGAACTTCTGAAGGAAAAGAGCGTAGAGTTTGCAGGAGTGATACTCAAACATCCCCTCACCCGAGAATATTTTGTTCGAGTGACAACTAAAAAAAAGGATCCGTTTGAACTGATTGAAGACGCTAGTACTAAAGCTTCAGAAGTAATGAAGGAAATATCCAGCGTCCTAAAGCCAGCACTAAAAAAATAAGGTGATGTATTTCTATGAAGTTTTGCCCTAAGTGTGAAACACGTATGAAGTCAAAAATAGAAGAGAATATTTTCACATGTCCTCGGTGCGGTTTCTCTGCTACGAAGGATAATGGTGATAGGGAGACGGACATCGTTAGGGGCTCAGGTTCATTGTACTCCGACAGGAATGCGGGCAGTTCACTCAAAGTTATGGACTCCGATAAAGGTCCTGACACACTCCCTACAACTGCTATAGATTGTCCAAAATGTGGAAATAATAATGCATTTTGGTGGATGTTGCAAACAAGGTCTGCCGACGAAGCAACGACACAGTTTTATCGATGTACAAAATGTGGACACACCTGGAGGAACTATTCATGATACAAGAACTACTTGGCATTATCAATAACAGAGCCTGTTATAGCCTAACACCATCGCTATTTGAGAGCCAGTCGGAGAGGAATGGAATGTTTCATAAGATGCCGCTTCGATTTTATAACGGGTTCTCTTAGCACTTGGCTAGTGAAACAGGCCTTTAAATTAAACATGTCTTTTTTTAACGCGTCTGCCAATTCTGGCTTTCTGATTGAATACACCTGCCTTTGGTATTGAACCATACCCCCATCAATGAATCGCAATGTTTAAAGTCTCATGATGTTAGCGTATCCCTGGATCAGCTTTGGTATTTGTTGCTAGAACAAAGTCGCCTGAAGAGTGGAAAGCAGTCACATCCGCTATATCTACTTTGGTGGATGAGGCAACATTTGAAGCAACGGTAGAAGGTATATCGTTTAGGGGGATGGACCCATCTCATGTTGCGCTCATAGATATTCAGTGGCCGAATTCCACATTCGATTCATATGAGTGCGATTCTTCAGTAAAATTTGGGGTTAGGGTTGATGAGTTCTCGAAATTAATAAAGAGAGGAGACAAAAAGGATGCTGTAGAAATTACCGTAACTGACGACAGCAAGTTAAATATAAAATTGTCAAATGGATACAAGAGGGAATACAAAATGAGGCTTATCGAAAGTTCTGCCTCTGCAACTCCATTACCAAAGTTAAATTTCAATTCGAAGATTGTAATGACAGGTGGCGCCTTTGACAAAATTCTTTCAGACATTCAGGTCGTTTCAGAATACATATCCCTTCATGCAGAGTCGAACAAGGTGCAGTTTTCAGGCAAAGGCGACTCCGGCGAAGCTGAAATAATCTTAGAGTCTGGCAGTGAAGGTCTAGAGGATCTAAATGTTAAAGAATTGAGCACCGCTACCTACAGCCTGGATTACCTTTCCAAAATAACCAAGGCTGTTGGAGGTTTAGGGTCGTCAATAGCAGCTGAATATTCTAGCAAGATGCCTCTCCGGCTTGAGTTTAGAGTTGCAAATATTGGAAGGATCCATTTTTATCTTGCACCCCGAGTCCAGGACTAGTTGACTTCATCATAGTAGCCATATCACAAAAAATGAAAGAAATGCCAATGAATTGATATGAGAATCGTTATGAAGTTTGGCGGAACAGGAGTGGATTCTTGTCGAAATTTAATTAATGTATCTGACCTCATTACCAATTACAAAAATGATAGTGGGTATGAGATTGTAGTTGTTGTCTCTGCTGTTCGAGGAGTAACGGATTCTATATTGAAACTGACTGATTCAATAAATAAACACGAGAAGGTTTCTGTACAAGACATCTTAGGGAAATTGAGTAAAACACACCTTGAAATAATTGAAGGCTGCATTCACGATACAGAACTGAGAGGTCTAGCAAGAAACACAATCATCGAAATACTCAATGAACTGAAGGATGTACTCGGTGGAATGGTTA
>JBPCNB010000157.1:0-1740 GCA_051001675.1 Nitrososphaeraceae archaeon
TAGTAATAGCAGTAAATGGAAGAGAACATAGACGTAGAAGCAGAATGTAAAAATTGTAATCATGCGATAAGTGTCCATAAACCAAGATGCAGTGCACAATATCGTGAATTCAATAAGGAGCGAGTATGTGGTTGCGAAAGACCCGAATATTATGGAGCACTTATATCAGACACTAACATGGGCTGGACAGAATTTCATTGTAATAACTGTGGAAACCTTATCGGTTTTCTAAATTCTATAGACGAAAACATATACCATACTATAGAAGACGAACTTCTATTATGTACGAACTGTATTGCAATAAAGAGATGAATATAAAAGAACAAAATACCATAATAAAATAAAATAAAATAATTATTAGCTGCCGTCATTAATGTGGCATCAATATAATAGTAAATAGTGGCAGTATAACGGTACCAATAGCCAATGTTATTAGCATAAATGGAAATCCAGTTTTAAACCATCGAATAAAGCTGATACGATAACCAAACCTTTCAGACAATCCTGCTGCGACAACGCCTGCACTTGATCCTATAAGGGTGCCATTTCCTCCAAAATCTGCACCTAATGCCAAAGCCCACCACAACGGGCTGACTTGAAATTCCCGGACAGTTAAAGCGATATTTGGATCAGCATTAAGTGTTTCAACCAATGGTATCATTGTTGCAGTAAATGGAATATTGTCTACAAATGCACTTGAAATACCAGACAACCAAATTATCATTATATATGTATTCCAGAAATTACCACCAGTAAGATTAATTGCAGCCGATGACAAAATGTTAATCAATCCCACATGCTGCGCAATGCCTACTATAATAAATAAGCCCGTAAAGAAGATAAGGGTCGACCAATCTACCTCATGTAATATTTTTTCAAAATGGGTTTTTGTTATAACAAGCAATACTGCAGCCCCTCCTAACGCTATGACTGATACGTCAATATGGTGGAGGTTTTGTAAAGAAAATAATACGATTACCCCTACAAGTACAATCAAAGATTTCTTTAAGAGATTCTTATCCTTGATAAGAGAAGTTTCATCTCTTTGTATTTGTTCTTTAACAATATTGGTATCATTATTTTTAATGGTTGTTTGTTGTGGTGGTTTTTCCTGTACCTTTAGATCTTTTCGGAAAAAGAACCTCAATAGTAATAATGATGCTACAAATACTATAGCAACAGTAGGCCCCATGTAAATCAAAAATGTATTAAAATCAATATTTGCGGCCGAACCAATTAGGATATTTGGTGGATCTCCTATAAGGGTCGCAGAGCCACCAATATTAGATACAAGTGCCTGTGATAGAATGAAGGGTATTGGTGGGACTTTGAGTATTCTAACAATAGATAATGTAACAGGAACCATAAGCAGAATGGTAGTCACATTGTCTATGAACATGGATGCAATTCCTGTAAAAGTACAAAGCAACAACATTAACTTCCAAAGATTTCCGTTGCTCAAGTTGCTTGCTTTTATTCCAACCCAGTAAAATACTCCTGTTTCACCCAAAATTGCTACTATGACCATCATTCCAAGTAGTAGGCCTATTGTATTGAAGTCAATAGCTTCTTCTATGATGAAGTCCAAAGTCTCTTCAGCTAGAAGAGCTCCAAGACCAATTGCTGCAGAAACAATGATTGTTGCTCCTAAAAGAGCAAGCGAACCTCGGTGGATAATTTCTAGGGATAATACAATATAAATAGAAATTAAAACTAGAGCAGATATAGATAGTATAGGAG
>JBPCNB010000158.1:0-4406 GCA_051001675.1 Nitrososphaeraceae archaeon
TGTTGGCGACGGCTCCGGCACTAATGCTAAGTTCAAAAGCGATTGTACCTTCTGCTACACCCTTTAGCCATAGTTGTATCACGCCTGATTTTATAGATGCTGGAAGTTTTACAGGCATATACCCTCGATAAAAATAATGTACTATAAGATTGTTCGTCATAAGCGTCAAATAACCTGTCAAAACGGCCGTCAAATCCGTCATGAATTCTGTACACGCTCCATGCGATACTTTCTATCTTGTCTATGCATGCTACGGTACTTCACTGTGATCCATTATTTACCTAGCTCATTCTGGCGTTCATCGCAGCAATCGTCACATTTGTAGGGGGCAAGAAGCATTAACTAGATATAAACATTTAAAATTCGCTAGCTATTATGAGCACTTTGGACGTATACGAACAGACTTGTTAATCGCTAGTTAGATTATAGTGGAGGATGATGATGATGGACTTGCAACCTTAAAGGAAGTTGATGTAACCTAAATAGAATTATATGAAATGTATCAGCCTCAGTTACCCAGTCTTGGGTCATAAAAGTTTCCCAAAAAAATATGATGTTACTTAGTAGACCAAATTTGGTCCTGCAAAGCTCGATAGTTCCTGTAAAATAGCCTGCAAAATCAGAAGACAATGAAACTTACATCTAGAGATATTTACTACACTGCGGTACATCACAACTCTATGCGGCATCAAGAATATTTAGCGTTTGAACTCATTGCCAAAAGATGCCAATCTCTCCAATATCTCTTGGAATATCATAAATCGAGAATTAGGTAATTGAACAAACTGGTTGTTGCTATTGATCCTGGTCGTTATTATTGGGCCGCAATCTGACTACCTAGAATAACCTCAGATGTTGTTGAACAGGTAAAGTAATTGAAGAGTCTCCGTTATTCCCAATGGTATTTACTGATGGATTATAATCCCTCTAATGGAGACACAATATCAGGCCCAATGCAGCACTTTAGAATAAATAAATAAATCTCTAGGGAACAGAATGTTTTTATTTCAAAATAATAAACTGATCTTTTATTTGGTGCTTACCTCCGTTAGAATAGAATTTTGCAGTTAGCGCTTCTTTATTTACATCTATATTCAAAAATCCATATTCTTTATTATAGCTATATGCAACATACGGAAGTTCTCCTTTAAGAGTAGCAAGACCTCTTCCTCCTGTTCCTACTACAACAAAGATAGGATTAGCAGGATCTTTGAAGTAGTCTATATCTTTACCACTATTATTACTTGGTAAGGCAGTAGTAGAAACTATTGGTTCTGATGGATTGTTTTTGTTAAATTTTATGGGTAAGGTTCGATCATAAATATGATTATGTGCTTGAATTGCTAAGTCCACATTATATTTGTCAAATAATGGGTGATAAATATTTCTAAGATCGGATTGGGGTTGGTGGTGAGAAGGGGACGAATATGCCGGTTTGTGGAATAATACAAAGATCCAATCCAATTGTGAATCTTGTGATGCTTTTTGTAAATCACTTTTTACAAAATTGTACTGGGGAGAATTTAGGCCATAATTTGCTTGCGTATCCATTACTGCAACGTGAACATTCTTATGGTTGAAAGAATAAAATGATTTTGTTAAGTTGAAATGATCTAGATATTCGTTTTTGAGTTCTGTTGATGCAGCCTCTTTATCGTCATGATTCCCTATTGCTATTTTTGTTTTTGAGTCAAAAGGTGCTATTATATCATACCAACAAGATCCAGATTGGCTGTCATAGCCCAGATCTCCGGCCGCTAACACAAGCTCAGGATTTTTATCGTTAATATTGTCTGCAGTTTTTTTTGCATTTGAAGAACAACTCCAATCGCCAACGACTGCGATATTAAAATCAGTTTGATGAGATGTTGATGCAAATGAAGATGGTAAATATCTGAGCTGTTTTTCAGTTGAAGCGCCTATTGTTGCGTGACTAAAAAATAACAAAAATACCATGCTCACCAAAAAACACAAGTTTTCGATGATCTTTTTACGTGGAGCTATACTAAAATGCGATTTAAGCAGCCCAGAACATGCTCTACCTTTTTTATAAAACAATTATGGCAATAGCATTCTAAACGATTAATAACTCTTCTTCTTTATATTGTGAGCTCACATTCATTCCGTTTGTATCAAATTTTTGATTAATTCCTATAATCCCTAACGTCTGGATGCAAGTAAGTCATTGTTATTATGATTAAATGGTCCGTAGCTTTGATTGATGCTAGCATCACCAACCTGAATATATCATTGATGCCTATTCAAATACGCTTGAATTAAGAGTTGCAGGAACTATTCTATATATTTTCCCATTTGTGCCCGTAGAAAGGATATACAGATAACCATCGTAAGGCCCGACTTGAATGTCAGTAATTGGTCCAAATCCTTCTCCGAATATTATTGCTTCCAATTCCCCCGGATTATTTGCTATCTTGTCGGCAAGAGGTCCGTCTAATAGTAACTCTGTTCTATTGTGATTTAATTTGAAATGATAAATATTACCTTTGCTATAATCCCCTACAACTATGTCATTTTGATATTGTTTTCCCAATTTTTCAGTATTGAAAAACTTTATGGCAGTAGGAACGGTAATATTGAACCAAATGAATTCTGGGGCACTATATTTTCCATTTCCCCCAAAGTCTTCAAGGCCAGAAGGATTTGGTTTGACTTTTTCTTTAAAACCTGTATAATTCAGTAATACTTCATCCCCAAAATACGTCCCTTCAGTTTCCCATATCCCCTGGACTTTTCTCCATCCACTATTAAATCCGGGTTCAACTAGGTTAATCTCATCACCAAAAGCCGGACCATTCTCTGTGTCCCATAACTTACCTGTCACTGGATCAAAATCAATGCCAAAACTATTTCTCAGTCCGTACGCATAGTATTTATTTAATGGATCCCCATTGTCAAGAATGGCGTTTACCGGCTTTCCATCCTGTGTAATTCTATATATGGCACTTGTTCCATTTGATGCAGTTTTGCTTGGAAAATTCTGAGTATTTGATCTGTAATCCAAATCGCCTACTGTCAAATATATATTGTTATCAGGTCCAATCAATACTTTTCCACCCAAATGCGTTATTCCTGGCACAGCTGGCAGATCTAGAAGCAGTGTTGGGTTTACTAATTTGTTATTTACCAATTCATATCGATAAAGGCGATTTCCCAAAGGATCATGTCCAGGTAGGCAATACCATGACTTAGGACATATGTCACTCCCTTCTATTTTTGTTTCCGTGTAATAAAGAAAAACGTAAGGAGATCTATATTCTCGTTGTGCTACAGCAATTCCTAACAGCCCTCTATTTGATTTATTCGCAACATCGACATCAAGAATAGGGTTCGAGAGCATAGTGCCGTTTACTATCCTCTGAACCGTACCATTGTTTTTCTCCAACACCAAAATATCGTTTGGGCCAAGAAACGCCATAGTAGTGGGAAAGCTTAGCCCTTCTGTAACTAGTTCTGCCCTAAGGGACGGATCATGTATAATTGCTGTACTATCAGAAACGGGTGCGGTTGCATCAACTGAGACAAAATCATAATGATTTCCTTTTAGGCTCATCACTATAAGCAGTACTATAAACAAATACACACCAGAGAAGTGGAACATAGTAGAAAAGAAAGACTAGAGTAGAGATATAAAAGTTATCGACTTTAAATTCTTATTCCAACAGGAAACTTTCTAATGTGCTTTTCTACAGAGAATATAGGCATGAATTCCAAAAATAGTAGTGCAACGATCAACATCAGCAGCAAATCGTTTGGATAATACTAGACTAAAAATTATTTGCATGTGAGCCTAGGTTAAAAGTTGGCAATCTTCCACAACAATGAAACAGATACTCAATCCCGCTATTTCTCAAGATAAACAATTGGTGAAACACTAGAAAATCTATCTGGGCCCAAGAAAAGAAACAAGATTGCCACATGGACGGTCGGAAATCTACGTATATATTATATCTGGCAAGATTATCGTTTGTAATTATTTTAAGCCGACCCCTATACCTATTGTTTATGATTTATTCCGTTCATCGCACTAACAGATAATCTTGCAGATCTTGTCGACAAAATTGTAGTCTATTATAATCAAATAGGTTAGTCATAAGAATCGTTTTTCGGTTTTATAGTATTCCTTGATACATTTGCGTAAATATGCTATTATCAATTATAATATCTATAGAACTTTTAATATCACTGAAATCACTTCCAGAAAATAATGAGCAAAACAAAGGTATTGGTAACAGGCGGGGCCGGCTTTATTGGTTCTAGCATTGCAAATCGTCTTCTAAGAGAAAGTGGGATAAATAGTAATTCTGAAGTAATTGTTTTAGATGATTTGTCGCTAGGGACTCCATCACATCTTTCGAAAGAGATAGAATTTGTTGAGGGTTCCGTTA
>JBPCNB010000159.1:0-2703 GCA_051001675.1 Nitrososphaeraceae archaeon
CTTGTACAAAATGTAACTGATTTTATAGATGGTGGGGGGAAAGTAGTTGTTTGCAAGATCTGCCTAGAAATCGCAGGATATGATACCCTAGACATAATTAACGGAGCCACTATCGCAACCCCTGAGATAACATCGAAGATTCTTACAAATGCTACGGTCGTTGATTACTAGATGTTTTTCGCCAAATTACACATCCGCCATCGAGATAGTTATCTTGGAGGTCGGCAATACAAGGAAAAAAATATCGAAGGCATAGGAACGACCTAACTCCTGTACGCTAGGATACCTTGAGTCATTTTTGATAAAGGTTCAAAACGAACGAATAGAAGATTAAAGGCCTTCAAATAAGAGAGGATTTGTGGTAAAAGGCAGTAATTACTTCTATGTACCCCAGAGGATAAATTTTATCGTGATCATCTAGATTTGTCAAATGTAGTCAACGAGTGCATATTTTTCTACGGTCTCTGCCTGCCTAATACTATCTATTCCTACAAGCTACCTACTTATCAACTTGTGTAGCCACTATAACACCACAACCTTCTGAACCTATTTGGACACGACAGATAGAGGAGAAGACACACCCTGATCGGAATATGCGACTAGAGAGTAGCTTTTTGTCTTGTATGTTTGTGATTTCTCTGTTACTGCGATACCAAAACTAGCTTGATTGCCGGAAGGGATATTTGCTGGTTCAGCCAACGCTCTTCCAATTGCAATTACCTTGCCATCTTTATCATATAGTGCAGCAACTACACTTGAGGTGGTAGCTGTTAATGAACCCTCATTTGAAATCCTGCCGTTGATGTAATAAAAACCCAAAATATCAAGTCTAGAATTATCAGAATAAATTTTCAATGTAGTTGGTTTACTCTCGTCAGTAGTAATACCAACAGCCGATAATTTAAAGTCCTTTACCCTATTGGTTGTTTTTGCATCAATATATAGAATTTCAAACGGACATATCCCACCAGAATTAACTGTCGGCAACTCACAAGATCTTTGAAAGTGGTTAAGTAGTGTTCCATCACCATCAAAAAATGATCCCTTTACTATTACATTTGTTGTGGTTTTATTGGATATATTTTTTACCTCACCATAGACATGCATAATTGTGCTTTCATCTATAAATGAAGATGTATTTTGAATTAGGAAGTCATTACTAGCTGCAAAAGTCATCTTCGTAGCATCAGTATAGATAGGGGTAAGCGAAATATGCGAACCAATTATGAATAACAATAGTAATGCGTTGATAATACTAACTCCTAGCATTCTTATTCCAAAATATTGTTGGGTACCTTAACTTATTAATGTGCCTTAGATTGAATCTTCTTTGGGGATAAGGCAATACAAATACAGCAGACCGACGAATGAGGCATATAGCAATGATAACAAGTTTGTGGATTTAGGAGATTAAACTAATCAGGAAAAAACAACAGTAGGGTATTGAATCTTTAAGAAACTAATACAAAATGGCAAAAACAGCGTTAATCCTATCTTTGCAGGAGCAGCCATTTCTGGCCTTTTTGCAATATTCTATGATGATGAAGATTACTTTAGAATAAAAAATATTTCAGATAGTGAAGAGGCTCGTGAATTATTAGAAGGTGTCGGATTAGAAGTCTCAGATACAGTTACATCTATAAAGAAAGCGGAAGAAACTCTCTTGCTAAATCTGACAAACGTTCAAATGTTGTTTAAATTATCTTGAGCAGAGACACATCTTAACATTCCTCTACCCTCTCTCCCCTAGTGGTGTCCAACTGTTATAAAGAAAATTGTCCACATACGATATTATGGCTAACAAGGTCTCAAGAAAAGATAACGAGAAACAGAAACAAGAGTCACAAACTCAACCGGAAGTTTTGGAGTATGGTGACATTTACTTCTTTTACAGACCTAAAGTAGGCTCTCCTGAAGTCAAGAGTATTGACGATATTAGACGGTTTTTTATGGTTACAGCACCTGAAGAAACAACCACAAAAAGTGATAAAGAAAAAACTCATAGACAACTTTATCGACTTTTTGTGATAGGTAAGAAATCATTACCTGAAATAAGAACGAGCGAAGCACGAAGTTCTGAAAGGTATTGGGCCAGAGTTGGAGGTATATTTGAAAGACCAGAGCAACTCACAAAAGAGCTTTTGTCTGATGAATTTAGAAAAGGAGATTTAGCAAGGCCTGTAGGTGAAGGAAAATATGCTATAGTAAATCATCAAAACCATGCTGAGCTTGCATGCATTCTTGAATTACCAAAAGAACCTGGCGAAGCGCAGAAGGAACTCGGTATAGAAAAAGAAGCTAGCTATATAGTGACAGTAATCAATCCTGTTAAACCCTCTCCAAAGGGGTACCCTAGTGCAGACCAATTACCACAGTATCCAGATTCCATACAACGGGAATTCGAAGAAGACGAGAACTTCATTCCTCTAACAAGAAATCTGGAGCTTGTAAATTATCAGAATGCCCAAATAATACTGATTGGTGCAAGGGAAGGAAAAGATACAATCAAAAAGGAAATAGGAATAGAAATAAAAGAAGACCCAAGTTCGGCAGATATTTTCTCTAAACTAAAAATGCGAAAGGAAGAGGTTCCAGTCAGACCAATATTCGAAGGAAAACTGGAGTAAGAAGGAAAGTCATCTCAATAGGTTTTTGTTTCTATAACTTGACTAGAAAGTGAAGCAGTAAGCAATACTCCTACAA
>JBPCNB010000160.1:0-3760 GCA_051001675.1 Nitrososphaeraceae archaeon
CACAAGGCACCTTTAAAATATCGTGAAAGTAGTACATAGGTCCGGTCCCAGCTGAGGACACGTTGATAATCGCTTCGCCATAGATTTTGTTAGCGGCTTCTTTAACGATATTAACAAATGGATCATTTATTGCCGTCCTTGCTGCTGGTTCTCCATCCAAAAATTTTATCTCTATATTAGTGCCGCTATCATTGTTCTTACCCCCACATTTAAGATTGCCATAACCCTGCTGTTGTAGGTGTTTCTTTAGCCTGTTGAACTGTATTTCTGGAATCATATCAGGAACAAGACGAAAATCCAATTTCGCTATAGCTTTGGACGGAAGAACAGTTTTTCGCTTTTTCACCACTATATCCGGATACTAACCGATACTAACCCGCAAATATTGACGTCGGTGTTCCTTCAAAGGATTTTTAGCTTCAAAACCCGTGGTATTGTTTAGAAAAGTTTCAATACCGTGTTTTTTTTAACGCATTCTCATCAAATAGCTCATTTTCAATCATAGAAAGCTCCTCAGTGGTGAAATCCCGTACCTCTTTGTACCAATCCTTTATCAAGATCCTTCCATTTTTGTCTCTCATTGTATTCAATGCTCTAATAAGATGCCAAGCAGGATTTTCAATTAATACTGCTAAACTAGAATGAGCATCCATGGACGGACCTTTTGCAATAAGTTCTACTGGTAAAATGCCTTTTTGACGCAATGATATGATGAGGGCCTCTCTTTTGAGTCTATAAGGCAACCTTCCCATATCACTGCATCGCATTCAAATTTCTCTTTGTAAAAGGTAAGATATTCTCTCAGATAAAAACTTCCAATCTCCTCCTCACCTTCTACAAAAAATTTGATATTACAAGTGACATCTCCTCTCCTTTTCAGATAATATTCAACAGCTTTACATAGATGATATTTACAAATGTTTTAGCATATCTAAATAGATAATAGAAAAATCAATCGCGCCAAGGTCCCAGAGTTGGCATAGGGCAGGCATTTGCGTCAAACCTACAATATATAATTACTAACTATTAACCTACATTAACAAAAATTATCATCTATGACCTCTTATTGCTTGAATAAACCACTTCGGCAGAACGTTTCTATTCTTATTCAGAAAATAACCAAATGCAGAATCCAAGATGTATGTTTTTGCCCAGTCCTCTTTAGATCTTATAGACCTACCATAAGCTTGTGCTAATTTTAATGCTGTTTGCCAGTAATACCAGTCTTCATCTAAATGCCTTTTTGCGTTTATCCATCTGTCACCCTTATTGGGGTATGGGACTTTGGTTATAATCTGAAACCTAGAAAGTTCTCCTTTCAAGTCAAGTCCTGTATGCAGGGACGGAGAGATAAGGACTGTAGGCTTTACACTATTGATATGTTCTTGTATTACTTCGTCTCTTTGTATCTCTGGATCTGTTACTAGCAGTCTTCGCGCATTATCTTGAGGTATGTTTTCTTTGATAAAGTTCAGTTGTTCGTATGATGTAGTATGAATTATCCCTTTATCCTTTCTGTGTATTGTCATGATATTGTCGATTGTCTTTGTGATATTTGATTTTACCTCTGGTAATTGTAGATTATTAAAGTTAAGATAGGCAATATTCAGAGGGTAAATAGGTCTATTTTCTATGGGAAAATCTGATTTGACTTGAATAAATTTTACTTGATTATCATATGTTAAACCAACACTTCTACAAAATGCTTTAGGGTTCAATATGGTTGCACTCATTATCAGCACCTTAGAACATTTCTCAAATACTGGCCTACAATAAGGAGATATGTCCAAAGGTTTTAGCTCAATTTTTACTACCTCATAGTTTTCTTTCTTTATTTCAGATATTATCCAATTCCTTGGGTTTGAAAGGATACTATTAATCGTAGTTGTCAATCTTTCTGTATCTCTGATAGCATCAGCGGCCAGTTCTTCGCTAATATTTGCACTAGATATTTTGGAAATACCTTCTTGGTATTGTTGAGCAATTTCTTCATCACTTTCATACAAGTCAGAAGCAGAGGTCACCCTCTTCTTTTTCTTGCTCTCAGCCGTTAACTTTGATCCATGTTCCCCCTTCGCTACACCCTCATGCCGATTATACCTGAGCTTTCTTTGTAATGCTAGTAATACAATTAGTGAAGTATTTCCAATTAGTGAAAGCATATTTGTCTCTAGCTCAATTAGAAATTCAATCCATTTTTCTAAATCATCGTAACCATAGTCAATCAGTTCTAGGTTCTGAATATATCTCTTCCATCTTCTTTTGGATACGGATAACCCTCTGAATTTTACAATCTCTGATTCTAGTAAATGTCCTTCATCTAATACCAAAAGTTCTCTTGGACGCAAAGTCTTTGTATTAGGTAGAAAAGCCAAGAAATTGGAATAGTTGAAAATAGAATGGCTGGCAGTTAGGGCTATATTTAATTGATCAAAATACTCACAAGGTCTCCAGTCTTTTGGCTCTTTTTTGGTCTTTAAATTATTAAGGTGGAGCCATTGCGAAAACTCTTTTTGATAATTAATTTCAGCAGGTTTATCGATATGAACTTGTTCAAACTTGGTTCCTTTACCTGAGGTTTTATAGTCTTTTAGAAAAGTTCTATATTTACAGGCATGATCTTGAAATGATTCATTTGTCATGCAAGGACCATATTCAACACTAGTATGACGACATTCATTTACATAATCTGAAGCACAGGCACTGCATCTGTATGTATTATTTCTAATGAAATCATCTTTTACTATGCAACGAAAGTTATTTGCTCCTTTTGCAACTCTAAGGAATGGGAAATCCCTGGAATACTGCGTTTGTAATTCCTTAGTAGAAGTACAGATATAGCTAGTACCCATGGTCATGGCTACCGCTATGGCCACAGGACTCTTGCCAAAACCAGTAGGTGCCTCAAGGATGATATGTTTATAACCGGAGTTAAACCCTTCACAGATTTCATTTAGGACTTGAGTTTGAGTTTCTCTTCTGTATGCAAAAGGAAAATTCTTGATAAACTGAGTTGCACTTAATGATGACTTTTCATGGTTATTCAATTCGATTGATTATCTCCAACTCTTCTTGCGTTGATTCTCTTTCAGGTTATCGTTTATCATGCTGCAGTAATATTCGGTGATCTAAGGGAACGCTGTATAATATACATTAGCGTTTGCTAACATATCGTATCATTTGCCTGCCCCACTCCCTCCCTGTGCGACCCCTTTTATTTTATTTATAACAACTGACCGGAATTACCATTGATATGCATGAGTATATTTCAGACAGTCATTTTCTATACCGTGAATGTATAGATTGTAGAAAGAGAAGTGCTCATGTTTGTATTAGATGTCATTATTGTTATTCCTGTCATCCCAGGATTGAACAGTTAGAAAAAAAGAAAAAATATACTCAAGTAAGATACGGAATACCAAAACAACTATTTATGAAGTACAAAAAGAGTGGACAAGCAAGAAGATAATACACAATTGTACAATTCTAGAGAAAATAAATTGTGCTTGATATGATTCAGTAGTGTACTCTAATCCTTTGCCATCGTAATATTTAGTCCCCTGGCAGTTCCTTCCTCAGGGTCATTTTGTCACTTTACAGGTCTTTTTACACTCCACAGTATGCTGAGGCGAAAAACTGGTATGTTGAAGAATTATATGCTATTTTCCAGCTACTACAAGATTTAAGTCTTTAACAATTGCAATTATAACACTCGCAAGAAGTTCCAAACGCCAAAAGTTACATGTACTAAGATTTATGA
>JBPCNB010000161.1:0-4541 GCA_051001675.1 Nitrososphaeraceae archaeon
TAACGATAACGATAACGATAACAATAACAATAACAACAACAACACCATCCATAATATCAAAGATAGCAATGATAGTAACAGTACCAAGAATAACAGTCTAGGAATCCCTATGCATCCAGTACCAGAAATAGAGATTGCTGAATTAACAAAGATTGTAGAGAATGCACATAGATATCTACAGATAGCATTTGCTGAGGATCTTTATCTATACTGTCAAGCAAATAACATTAACTTTGCAGAACTTAGAGATTCACTTAACACAAAATGGAACGTGAATGTTCTTGAACCAAGAGAAGGAATTGGTGGACACTGTTTACCAAAGGATACTCAGATGTTTCTGAATTCATCTAGATCGATAAAGAGTAAAATTTTAGAAGCAGCGATTCAAACGGATGAAATCTACAGAACGCATAGAAGAACCAAGGAAATAACTCAACAGGAGTGCGCAGCCTCTGCTAACTACCTAACGAAAACAATGTGTCAAAATGTTAGATTCTGATCCGAACAGAGCCTACCGTGCCACCAAACTGGCATTACTTTCACTGACCATTGCAACCGCTGGAGCGTTTCTTCAGATAGGAGGCACTAGTTGGGACGTTACTTCACACCTCATGAAAGAGCCTGAGACATTTTTTACACCCTCTCACGCGGTACTTTACACTGGAATTGGTTTGCTAACATTAGCTGCAGGAATAGGTGGATTCGTACTAATCAGGAATAAAGAAATTAGAAGAAAATCATTTACTACAGGATTTAAGCTTCTTATTATAGGATCGATGGTGTCGTTAGCAGCTGGCCCGTCCGACTTTTTTTGGCACCAAGCCTTTGGAGTTGATGGTTTACTCAGTCCTCCACATTGAGCGTTAATTACAGGGATGCTAATAAACTCAATAGCAGTAGTTCTAGGACTAGCAAGAATACGATATACAGGCTTAACCCCTTCTAAGGAGAAAATCGTTAGGCTTGCTATGATACCAGCATTTGCAGCATTATGGTTCACGATGATATGGTATGTCTATATGTTCTCTCTTCCATTTTCAAATGGAGAAAACTTTCAATTTAATCCAAATCCTACTGTTGCGGCATTAATAGCAACTATTTCTTTACCATTCCTTAGCTCCATAGTATTCTTGACTGCATCTAAGGCCATCGGATGGACAGGTGGTGCAACCTCTGTTGCTGTATTGATAGTCGGCCTGAATAGCTTCGCGAATGTAATCCCCACCGTCCAATCTATGATATCATTTCTGCCTTGGTATCTGTTAATAGCTATCTTTCCCGCACTGATAGCGGATTTGGTGTTAAAATTCCTGCCAATGAAGTCAAGTATAAGTATAAAAAAATCCGAAATAATAGCCGGTGTAATAATTGGCTGCGTTTTCTATATGTTTAGTTATCCAATGATCACATGGGTGTTTAGTATTCCACTCGGTATGAATTATGTTGGAATGGAAGGTATTGAGGCAACAAACAATTTGACCTCTGACTTCAAGAATAGCTTTGTATCGATACTTGCTCTTACTATGATACCTGGTGCTTTAATGGGTATACTTGGGGCTTTTGTGGCTTCAGACAAAATTTACTCATCGCCCAAATTGATTCATGAGGAAAGTCATACTAATAATCATCCTTCCATAAGAAGGATTAGAAAAAAAGAGGCTTAACAAATGTGTCCTAAAGTTACTTCTCAATATAAAACAGAAATAAGAGAAAAGATAGTAGATGCTGCAATAGTTACCTTCTCTAAACATGGATATGACAGGACTAAGATGGACGATATCGCCGAGACAGCAAACTTGAGTAAAGGCACGATATACCTTTACTTCAAAAGTAAAGAGGAACTCTTCTACGCTATTTCTGAAAACAATATCAAAGCCCTTAAAGAACAGTTGTCAGTACTATTTACAAAAAGTGAAAATCTAATATCAGATTCCCAAATGTTTTACGTTAATTTTCGTAAAGCATCTGAACAGAGCGACAAAGTATTTTTAGAAACTATAGCAGAATCTTCCAGGAATCAGAGACTTCAGGAAATGCTATACCATCAACGAATAAAAGTATTAGACATAGTGACAGAATACCTTAAGCTACGGATAAAGAAGGGATTTTTTAGAACTGATATAGATATCGATGCGATAGCGCTAGGTCTTGTATCTCTCTATGACGGGCTAAGCATAAGTAAAATAATAGGGATAAGTGAGACTCAGAATAAGAAGTCATGGAATGAAACAATAAAGGCGATACTTTCAAGCTTGAGATAGAGTGATTGATGTTTATTTTGGCATTTACGACCTAGTTAGATCTATTGTCCAGGACCACTTATCGGCCAGTTCATACAGTTCTGTATTCTTGGTTCCGCCTTTTTGAAGTCCAGTGGTCATCGGGGGATGATGATCTCAACCACAACCAGTTAGATAATGCCCACGTCTCTTGCCATTCAAAACCGCAGGTACAAGTTATCGTCTGAAGTAGTTTACCATTGCCTGTATTAGTTCCTTCAAAAGTCAAACTTCCTGAATTACATTTAGAACAAACGTGCTTTGTGTCCTGAATTTTCTTCTCATCATTTTTGCCATTTTTATTATTGCTGTTGCCTGATGCAGACAGGGAAAAATGAAAGTCAGTTGTATCCTCAGGTACAGTTGGATTTGGATCAATTGTAAAAGAGATAGCAAAAGAAATCACAAAAATTATTACAAATGATCCATTCATCTATCCTCACTCTGAGAAGTACATTGAGAAGCTTAGTCTTATAACTTATTTATTTATATGCAAGAATAGCTTTTCCAAACAGTGACTGGGTCAAAGGCTCTACCCAATTAAGTGCTAATGTCACGCAAGAGCAGGAGACGGGCTTCAGTCAACATTCTGGTTACTTCATTATCCGTTTGTCCCATACCTACTAAAAGCAGATCTATGGCTTTTGCTACTGTTACCTTCAATCCCGGCAAATCTGTTTGCTCTCCTATTGAAGACTGTCTTAGCGGCTCAAACTCGTCATGAATATTAGTCTCTTGCAATTTCTTTAGACCATCAGAACAATTGATGCTGAAGAGAAAGGACATGCTGACAACTGCTGTGAATGAAAAAAGTCTAACAGCCTCTTTTTCCAGCGAATCAATTGACTCTTGAAAATAATCTAAAATTTTCTTTGAGTACTGTAGCAAGTATTGTAATTTGTGGTTATTTGATTGAAGGTCCAGTTGTTCAGTCTCTAATGAAGATACTTCCTTTTTTAGTTTATATGATTGTTCATCAAGGTGGTAATTGGTTGATTTAATGCTCCCATATTGTCTTACATCATCGAGTAGTGATTGTCCCGTCTGTGTTTTGGAATTACTCCTGATACTATAATCGTTTTTTATTAAATCTGCAATAGTTATTATCTCTTGTTCATTAACTCCATTTTGAAGTAGGCGCAATAACACATGTCCTACTACCGGATGTAGAGATGATTGCATACGCAATTCGTTTAGTTGCTGCTTTAATCTAGTTATTTCCAAGCTTAGATCTTGTACTTCTGAAGCAAACCCAAGCCGGTTATCATAGTTGTCATCTATATCTTTAAAGAACTTTTCAACTCCGCTGTACATGGGTATATTATTCGCAATAGAAATCTCCTCAATGGTCAGGTGTAACAATTTTAATTCTTTGAGTCCAAAACCAATTCTATCAGGATCATAAAAAATAGACATGGTTTGTTTATAAGCTTCTATCAAGTGTTCATGAACAGAACGTTTTTGGTATAGGCCGTCAAGTTCGTTTTTTACTACGGGTATCCTGTTTTGATAAAATATATTCTGGCTCTTAAGTAGTTCGAGATTGGAAATTTCATTTGTAATTTTAACCGGATCATACCCAAGTGCTCTTACACCATCTACAACCTTTGCAAGATATGAGATGTCATCGACAGGTATTCCATATTTGATCAATTCTTCCTTAAGTCCAGAATACCAATTTAGTTGCTCTGCAGTAGTTTTATGATGCTCCATGGCCAGATTACGTAAACCCTCAGCCTCAGATTTTTTCAGTTGAAGCATTTCCGTCTGGGCAGTCAATTCTTGTAACTTCTTCTCTAGCAGATCTTTTTCTTGCTTCTTTTGGTCCAGATAAGCAGGAATTTGGGAAAAAACCAACGTATTGGAAAATTCAAGTAAATCTCTCAGATAAGCCGCAATACTCTGAGGCGTTAACCCAAGTTCCACACTACGCTTATAGACATCGGAGAGAAATGATTGAAACTGGTCATTTCCTACACCTACTTTATTCATCAACATTGAAACTCTACAGCCAATGGCACATTCACCAGGCGTGATTCCAATCTTCTTGAGGGTAACTGCCAGCTCCCTTAGTCCTTCTGCTACTGGAAAACCTATAGCCTGTCTCCACTCGTTGATTATGTTGGTGACGGCTCCGGCACTAATGCCAAGTTCAAAAGCGATTGTATCTCTTTCTACACCCTTTAGCCATAGTTGTATCACTCCTGATTTTATAGATTCTGGAAGTTTTACAGGCATATACCCTCGATAAGAATGATGTAC
>JBPCNB010000162.1:0-2253 GCA_051001675.1 Nitrososphaeraceae archaeon
GCATAGACCTTTCAGTTATCATGACTTCTTGAACTTTGCAGTTGATGGAAAAGAGTATAAGATGATGCATGGCATTCTATATTCTTAAGGGTAAGAAGTTTGGAAAGCCAATGACACCGCACCATGCGGGGGGTCTATCATCCAAATAACGATTCCTTTTCAAGACTCATCTATAATCTTCCTACAGACAGAGCCGCACTGCATAATATTAGACTAAAGTTTCAGGTACCGGGTATCTGGTCCAAACTCTCCTCCTTCTATCCAGATCTTCCAGTAAGGGCTATCAGCAAGGACATATGTATACCCACCTGGAATATTGGTGATCTGCTTGTCAGGACAATAGTACACAAATCGGACACCGTTTCAGTTACAGCAGCGTGTTCTCTTGCTCCAGTGGCCGTTAACATAAATATAAATGGTCTCATTGATCTTTCAAATGCTCTTACCAGGGTCGAGGAGAGGCCCGCTATGATGCTAAGCGATATCGGTTGCTGCGGTGGTGAGCCGTCTAAATGTGGTCCAAATGGTTCAGGAAATAGTACTGGCACTCAGTATCTAGAGATTCCAAACCATAGATACTGGGTCGTAACAATGTGGCATTTCGGGGCTGACTCTTTAGTTGAATATACAGGTGAAAAATTTGCAGTAACTTGGGAGATTGGTCAGAATGCTTTAGTTCGCGCTTATACCAAGTCCATGAAGGATAAGAAATCTCGAATAAGACTTGAGCGTCAGGAATGTCCAAACAAGTCTTTTCCCGAGATTATGGAGGAAAAACTCAATGCAGCAGGTACTATCTGACGGATTCAGGCAAGTCTTTCTTCCTAATTCTAAGATCCTAAAGACTATCTTTCCGCAAGAGTCAGTAGCAACTTGGAAATCAAATCTTTAGACCTAATAGATTACCTAAAACGGATCAATTCTATGTCGCTAAATAGGCTAATGAAGGAAGGAAATAGATTAATTGCACGTGTCCAGACACTCGACAACAAAGAGAAATCACCCTATTAACTGACGATCGTAGTGTCAATTCCTTTTTTTCTTATCCGACCTATAACCACCCAATAATCTGTCAGCATTATAATAGGCAGCCCAATTTGAACACATAGTATTAGCCATAGTAAATTGAGGATTATATGGTATCGGAATATCACACTTTCCTGTTTCTCTTTCTTTTTTGATTATATGTTAGTTGAAGACGACCATAATAATATTCCATAAGTGGCTTTATTAGTTCAAGGCAAGAAACTGCTCCACGTAAGCCCCATATTCTAAATTTCCCTTTTCCCGAGTTGGATTCCGTGTGGCGTCCAGTAGGTTTAACTGTTGTTGAAAAATGTACAAACTCTTTGCTCAAATACCCATAGATACTTTTTAGAGCCCAAATGTTGTCTACGTATTTTTCATCTATGATACAGGCAAGCATGTCAAGCATGTCATCCATCGGTAATACTCCCATAGTATAACCCATCGTTAGTTTTTGTCTACCGCAAAATGAACAGATGTATCCAAAATCGGTTTTGAAAAGAGCACGTGTATCTTCTTTACCCGCTTTGCGCAATCTTCTGCTTGCATGATATCGATTAAAAACAATATCATCTTTGTCTTTTAAGACATGTTTCACAAATAGGCAGGGAGAACAGCAGGTCGATGTCGTAGTATGTTCCTGCGGAAAAATAGTGCTTGGAAAATCTCTTCGATTTCAAATGTGAATGATTAATCAGCCTGATCCGCTCTAACCTCTCATGTACGCTCCGATTAGGCATATTCCTATCAATTTTCCAAGACATCCTGTGCGCTGATCGGTAAGGCTTCCATTCATCAGAGAATAAATAGAAGTCAAAAGTCCCTTTGAAGTTTGAAATGATGTCTGCCCAGAGTGAATATAAAGATCTCAACAAAATGTCGTAATACAATGTTTAATTGGTATTTTTGTTGGCTCAAAAATAGAATGATAAGAGCACGGAGATCATTATAAATTTAATCATGAAATATCTCTTCAAAGAAGGTTGTCCTAGAAGGCAGATAGTTATCATATTTGTGACACAATCTATCCATTTCTCTGATAAAGTCCAGAATCTTTTCTATCTCAGTCCAATACTTCTTCACGGATTGCTGAGTGAATCCCATGCTATTTTTAAAGGCGTCAAATTCAAGTTTTGTTGTATACGCAGTCAATTCAAGTTAAGAAAGACTGATAGCAGTCATAACACCCAAAAATACTACGAATGCGCCTACTACCATACCGACAAT
>JBPCNB010000163.1:0-2269 GCA_051001675.1 Nitrososphaeraceae archaeon
GGGTTGTAAAATCTGCGGTAAAAACTTTGAATGACAATTATTGGGTGCCTGCGTTTACACTAATCATGGGTCTAGATAACAATGAAACTCCAGAAGACAGCTGGGACACAATCCAGCTAATCCACGAACTCGAAACAGAACAGCCTGACTCTAAATTTACGACAACTCCTCTAACATTTGTACCAATAGGATTACTCGAAAAATCTGATTTCTACGACATTGGAAATAGTATGGACGCACCCAAACTTGGAGTGATGTACAAGACGTGGCAGCATAACTTTAGATAGGGCATTCAGAAATTTATGCACAAGGTAGGAATGGAGAATCCCGTAAAGAATATGTTTTTTGCTGGGCTTGCAAGAACACTAGGTGGTGTTCCGTTAAGTGCAATGGAAAGATATGCTAGAAAGAAAGGTCCTGAGCACGAAAGGGTAATTGAAAAGATAAAAGCAAGATATTGGTAATTTGGGGGGCTTGGAATTAGGCCGGCGAAGCTTTTGCGGCCACTTTAATCCCATCTCTCCTGTACACAAAAAGTTGGAATCCGAGAATACTATCCTAGGAATACTTGTCGGACCAAAGCAAAATGAATGGGGCTTAAAAACTAGAGTTATATTTTACCCTCAGAACAGTATATTCCGGCCCTACTAGGATTTTTGATTTGGACCAATCTGGTAACTGATCAGGTCGTGGGAGCGATAGAATCTATAAGTTTAAACTTTCGCAAAGTCTAGGGGTCTTTTCCTTTGCAAATTTGGGTGATAGCTTATCTCGGCAAGCAATGGTAAATTAGAAATTGATGTGCCTACCATGGCGAAGCCATTTTCTTCAGAGTTCTATAAATATGCAAGCGTGGCATCCAAAACTTAGAAGAACCCTCCATCTAAAGAGAAGGACAATAAATGGTTACAGATCGGCGGGGCACAATAGATATTCTGACAATCTAAGATGACCTTTGCAGCGTATTCGGATTTATTACTATACAGACGAATGCCTGATGAGCCTCTATATTTGACGCCTGTAGCAATCCTCTTAGAGCACAACGATCAAACTTGGACGTTATTGATGGTAGTGGTCGGATCTCTTATCTACAGCAGTAATTCTGATATTTCGCTTTAGAATAGCGTACAATATTGCCAAACTCTTTTTCATGTAATGAAAATTCTGGGCATTCTTATTAAGCTTTTCTGAAGATGCGGGAGGCAAATGTCATATCCACTTATCCGTGTTTCACAAAATGCATTAATTTCGACAAATAAGATGGATAGCTAAAAATATAATATAAAACCAAAATAATGACAGATCTGATGTCCGAATCCAAGAATTTCTTCGCAGAAGATTCTCACCCATATGGGATTTCGTATGGACAATGGACTGTTGAATGGTGGAGATGGTTCTTGTCGATTCCTTCTTTCATGAATCCCGTCCTGGATGAGTCGGGTAAATTTGCATCTGTTAATCAACCATCTAGACATGTGTGGTTTTTAGCTGGAAAAATTGGTAGTGAAAACAAGAATATTCCCAAAAGGACTTGTAACATCCCTGCCTCACGTTCAATTCTCTTTCCTGTGATAAATTGTGAAGCTAATCCGCTGGAGAGTCCTGAGCTAGTTACTAAACGAGACCTTATGGACCACGTCAGCAACGACGAGAATACAATTGTCTTGAAAGAAAGTTTCGTTGATGATAAATATGTGACTCCCCAGCGCGTAAAATCAGACCCGGAGGTATTTGAGGTCGAATTAGATGTAAATAATGCGTTCGGGGTAGTGGGAGGCGGGAAGACATTCGCGGCAGCAGACGGGTACTGGGTATACTTGAAGCCTCTCCCTCCTGGGAAGCACAGTATATGTTTTAGGGGCTCGTGTGAATATGGCAAACTCAATTCAGGTGCAGATTACCATTTAGAAGTACAACAAGATTCATGAGAACAAAAGCAAGTTCCCCTTATGATTTGGGTCGATATTGTTAGTTGTAATTTCTCTCGCGACGAGATCTCTCACCTCGATCTCTGAAACAGGGCCGAAATCCTCGTAAAATTGTTCGACAGATAAGAAGTGACGGGTTTGTGGTGCATAAAGGTACTCGACTATGCTATTCTCTCTTTTAAGCAAACTTATTGTTTCCTTTGGCGCTATAGGTAGACCCACTATAATGCGTCTCGGGTTGCATTTATTTATTCATTTTAAAGCAACAAGAATAGTAGCCCCTGATACTGCATCATTATCTATAACAATTACTGTATTGCCTTTATTACGGGACTCTAATG
>JBPCNB010000164.1:0-1497 GCA_051001675.1 Nitrososphaeraceae archaeon
GCATCTCTCCGGCTAACTTTTTAGGATCACATTTAAGGCAGAATTATCTGAACCACATGACCAGGATCAACGTATGGCATCAGTTGATGACGAATTAAGCCGGAACTCTGGCAGAATATTTGATACAGGGATCATAAACGGCGGGGAGCAATCTATTCCAGTTCGACTAACGAGGTGGAAATTGGAGAGAAAAACAGAAGAGCCTAACTGCGCAAGTGTATTCATTAAGATAATGCGGGGTGGAATCTAACATCCAGTTGTCTTCTTTCATATTAGTTTTCTGTACTTTCATCTTTCGCTTGTTGTTTATTACTAATATTTCTGATTAGTTCGTGTTGTTCATAGATCATTTTATGCATTTTGTCAATAATTTCATGCTGTTGATGGATTTTTTCATCTAGATTACGATCAGATCTTTTGTCCAAAATTAATATCAACAGCCCTATACCTAAGGCAGTAATTATCTCTATTTCCTTGTCCTCTTTTATTTCTGGTACTTCCATAGCAATATTACGGAAGCCACTAGTGCTATTAAACCAAGAAAGACCAAGTTTATTTCATTCATATGATTTCTGATAACAAACAGTTTTCCAGTTCTATTTACATTTTGCAGACGGGCGACTGTGGTTAAAAACCTCAGTCCTCGACCACTGGTCAGGTCAGGAGATCCTCAAAAAATTAACGACAAATTACGTTCACTTCACTGAATTATAATTATACCCCTACTTTCTATCCCATAGTCTTTTAGATTACGTTTATGGATAAAATCCAGTAAGAGCTGACGATAGATGTATTTGCGAGAGAAGAGACATGTAGGATATTGATGTGTAGGTGGCCAGACAGAAGTAATCCAGACGCTACAATAATTGTGAATACTAGAGGGGAACTCATTATCTCTAGACTTTAATCTCTAGATATCCCTGACTTGTTTCAATGGCTGATGAGTAACACTAACTTGCGAACCTAAAGGAACAAGGAGTTATAACAGAAGAAGATTTTCCTAGATGAAAAACAATTTAACGAAGAGATAATAGGATCATCCCACCTATTTGCTAGAAACATGAGCGATAACGACAATTCCAATGAGCATATAATTTACTGGCGGTAATAGTATTTGCGTATCCCTACCTACTTTTGGAATATCATATAGTAGTTCAAGTTAAGGGCGCAAGCAATTGAAGCACGTTAGCGGCTGGACTAGCCTATTAGATCGAGATATTGGTGGTGCACTAGGCTTTAGGAATTATTTTAAATATTTTTCCTTGACCAAATGATACAACGTAAAGGTATCCATCAGGTCCAACCTCAAGATCAGTAATTCCACCAAATCCTTCTCCAAATATTACATCCTTCAGTTCTGAAGTAGTATTGGCAATTTTATCCTCAAGGGAACCCCAAAGTCTCAATTCTTCCCTATCTTCCTCTAATTGAAAGCGATAGATATTCCCTTTATGAACATCTGCTACGAACATATCATCTTCATACTGGCTCCCGAGC
>JBPCNB010000165.1:0-2057 GCA_051001675.1 Nitrososphaeraceae archaeon
GAGAAGATTAATTACAGCCATCATACATACTAGGACTAAGCAGCAAGTGTAACCCATGTAGGTAATCAAAAATGTAACCGATCTGTGTAAGTACAACAATTAAGTAATGTCTTCCTCTCAACAAGAACATATCCTCTTATGCTTATCATCAATTTATCAACACTTGTAGAAGTCCTGTAACACGAAAACAGTACATTATTTCATGACCTATCTTGGTCTTCTACTAGACGCTTATGATAAGCTACTTGACAAAGACCCCAAACATATTCAAATGAATGTGTGTGACTTTGTGGTTTACTTAAGGAAAAGGGTTGGCATCATCATCTGTATCTACGTATGTCGCAGCGGTTAGTAAATTCTATGCCATGAATGATATTACATTAAACTGGAGGAGAATTAAGAGTTACATGGGTGAGTATGAGAAGACCGTAGAAGATAGACCTTACACTCACTCGGAAATTCAGACATTAGTTCAACATGCTTCACCGAGAAATAAAGCGATCATTTTACGAATGTCTTCAGGAGGGTTATGGGTTGTAGCCATATCCACAATGAGAGTCAAGGACCTAGAATCAATTGATGAGTATAATATTTACAAGGTATCCGTATATTCCAAGTCAAGAAAGTCACGTCGAACTGCAATAACTTCATATTTAGACTACCGCAGAAGATGGGGAGAAAGAATTACAGAAGAGTCCCCTCATTTCAGGGTAGAATTTAACTCAACTGGATAATAATGCAGTTAAACCCATTTCCTATTATCGCAGTCAACATATAATTAGTAGAATATTAAGGGATACAGGACTTCGTAAGATAACAACTGAAGGTAAAATACAACGTAACCACATCATGGCTAACCCGAGGATAGGCGCAGACAGGTCAACAACTTATACAATTGAGGGTATCCAATAGATGTAGCTTTGGGGAGGGCAAATCAAGACTTTATTATATTAATATAACTACCCAGATATAAGGTAATAACATAATGTCTGTAATAATAATACAGAAAACGGTAGTACCAGTAACCTGCCATCGATGTTTGCATTCTTGGAATACGACCACGAACAAAAGCCTGTCCGACATGCCATACGACAGTGTCACTGAGGAAGTATAGAAAAGTAGATGAAGTTGCTATGTCATCTATTTTTGTTTATCTAATTTTCACCCTACGACATACGGGCGACAAAATTGAGATAAATGCTTCAGTGTAGGAAATTATCTTTATATGTGTTTAATTCTAACAATTTGATTAATATTTTTCGACATATTCTAAAATACATTCATATCCATGACCGTTAAGTGTTGACTACTAATAACATTCATGCCCTCTTTACAAGAGTCGTTGATGATTTAATACTCAGCTCTCGAAATGATACGAAACTCGTAGAGAGTATAAGATGGATTGATATGCAATCACAGAAAATGGAATCAGTTTCTATGAAATGGCCTATATTATTACTGACAAACATATGACTAAGAAGAGAGCACAAGAGTGGTTGAAGACCAAGGAGTTTTTATGCTTTTGAAATTTAGGGATGATGGAAGAAAGGGACAGACAGACTATCTTTTCTGATTTTGATTTTCTATGGAAGAACGTCTTACTCCCAATTGGTTTATAGATTTTGTATATTCTCCGACCGTCTGCCCAAATGTCTTCACATTATTTGCAGCCATCTTTGAGAACTCATTTGCACGTTGCGTGGAGGCTTTGCATGCATCCATATTAGCAGAAATTAGGTTATTCGTTAATCTTGTAGCGGCGAATAAACTGTCTAGATAACCGCTAACCATACTTGCATAGCTCTGTGTCATCCCCTTAGTTATCGTAGGCATCCAATTCAACCAAAATGATCCATATTCATTTCCTCTTAACCTTGACGCCCATGCTGATTGCTGAAACAAATTAAAAATCTCTTTTTGTGAATCTATATGATTCTCAGCTATTTCTTTAGCTGTTTCTAATGCTTTCTCTTGATAATTATTAATAGTCTCTCTATAACGTGGAATCTCCTTTTTTGCTTCCTTTACAGCTCTTTCAGTATTACCCTTGGCCTCAT
>JBPCNB010000166.1:0-2959 GCA_051001675.1 Nitrososphaeraceae archaeon
TATATGTCTGGTTAATAATTGGTTCTGTGGCTTTTACATATCTTGAACATAAATAGCATTGAAAGTCACTGAAATCAACTATAGTTATAGGAGCAGTGGTAGGTTCTCCTAAATATGGAGAGCCTTGCCGAATTAGATTAGGCAATGAAAAATTCTTACTAATATTAATATTTGCTCCTTGTAGTTGTTTTTCTGCTACCGTAGCCGCATATGCATGGTAGTAATTTTTATTCGTAATTGGGGGATTAGAGGAAGATATGAGTGCAATAGCAATGAGACTCAAACAGAAAAATAATCCCACAAATGACATAGCCTTAGTGACATTAGTTATCTGATTAAGTTTTCTCTGCTCTTGATTTTGTGGATGTTTCAGCATTAACTTAAATTAGATCTTAAATTTGCTTATAAAATACTTACTTGCAGCACTTAAAAAAATCTAAACCATTCAATATATTTAAATAAAACTCATGCTCCAAGTTCTGCATTAAATGCGGCATAAAACAAGAGACCCTTGAAATCTTTGGCAGAATTTATTCTGTTACTGTTTATCTTCTGCTATAATAACTGTTACAGTGCCTGTAATTCTATCAACTTTCCTGATACGTTCTGAAACAAGTTCTTTTAATTCTTCCTCAGTATTTAACTTAACTTTTGAAATTATGTTATACAGTCCTTGTACTATATAGATATCTACAATTTCAGGTATTTCTTTTAATTTATTCGTGACCTCATCTGTAAACAAAAATTCACTATTTATAAGGAGAAAAGCAGATGTCATCTGAATAGGACAATTTGAATGGGTGTTTATATATCCATATCTGATCAAAAGCCACTCTATTTTTTAGGAAAAATGATCATATTTTGACCGAACTATTCCTGAGGATATATCATAGTTTTGATTGATATTATTATCAGCACTAAACTGGCTGTGATAAGCGTTTATCTATATGCTGCATAAAGACTCAATTAGTCTACTAATTTTACTTATTAAATCCTTTATATCGTCTTGTTTGTATAGTATGAAGGTATGTATCTAAAGCAAATTACAAACGACAAGACCGGCTGTGTATCTTATAGCGGCTATTGTTTTAGTTGTAAAGTTGGTTACGTTGTTGATCCCTTAGAAGAAATAGAACCATATTTACAAGTTGTTGAGGACGACGGTATCAAAATAACTCATATTTTTAATACACATATTCAAGCAGACCATATTAGCGGTGATAGAAAACTGGCGAAGAAGACAGGAGCCAAAATATACATGCATGAATCTTCAAAAGTGAATTACGATTTTGAACCTCTTAAAGATGGAGATACTCTAGCAATTGGAAACCCACAGGTAAAGGCCATTCATACGCCTGGTCATACACCTGAAAGTATGTCATTACTCTTTGCAGAATATCCAAAGAAGTCTGAAAGTATATTGTTTACTGGCGACACATTGTTCAGAGGAAATGTTGGAAGATTAGATTTAGAGGGCGCTGGGACTCCTGAACAACTCTATGACAGCGTCAAGAGGTTGCTTTCCCTTGAAGAGTTTGTTTCGGTGCTCCCTGGTCACTTTGGCAAGTCTCAATGTGGAGTAGGTTTAAGCAGCGTCCCACTGTCTACAATTGGATATGAGAAGAGATTCAATAACTCTGTTGATGCACTTTCGGACAGGGAGAAATTTGTCGATTATATGAAGAACCAAAAAACAATGGAGATGCCTGACCACATTAAAATTAAGAGAATAAATAAAGGAAATAACTGAAAATTAGAGTAAATAATCTTTATTTGTGCTCTCTAAGAATATGCCATCATCATATTATGAACACTCACGGTAGACACTGTTTACTTTTCATTCTAATAGGAATAGTTGTCCTAATATTATTAGGGATCGATTTTTCTACACACTCTCTATATGCTCAAATTTCCTTGCATTCTGGACATGTTACTAATAATACCGTATCAAAATATACTGGGCAAGAGAACAGAATAATAAAATCACTTTCACCCGAAGATATCGAATCCTTACAAACAGGAACAGGAGATGCCTTTGGGGGTATGGCTAAACTAGCAGAACTAAACGGTTATCCTGGCCCAAGACACGTATTGGATCTAGCATATGAATTGAAAATGAGTAATGAACAAAAAGAGAATATTAAAACAATTTACGATAATATGAAGAATAAGTCGGTAGAGTTGGGACAAGAGATTCTCAATGTCGAAAAAATCGCCAATGAGGAATTTATTAATAAGACAATTACTGATTCCCAAATGAAACAACTAATCTTCAAAAGTTCAGAGATTTACGGTCAACTTCGATATGCTCATCTCAGCACTCATTTGAAGATGCTGGCTATTCTTACTCCAGAACAAGTAAATTTATACAATAATTTGCGGGGTTATTCTCCATGAATAATAGCGTTGGTAGAACAACAATTCCTTTGCTCTGCATAACACAAATTGGAAGAAGATAATAATAAGAAAGGTAATGAGAGGACTTCCATTCCTATAAGATTAGGCCTAAGACCAAACATAAACCAATTTTCCATTCTTGTTTTAGTCAATGTTTTATCTTGCAATAACAACAACCTTTTTACATTGGATTTTAGTTTATTCATCTTGCTACTTGTCTTCAGAGGGAAAACGTATCTTAATTTTAGGAGCAGGATTTGGAGGGTTAACAGCCGCTAATTTATTGCGGAAAAGCCTTTCTTCATCATCGGGACCAATAGAGCACCAAATCACTGTTACTGATCAAAAAGATTATTTTATGATGGGACTTGTAAATTTATTGATCTTAAGTGGAATAAGAACACTTGAAGATTCTAAAATTGCTTTGAATAGACTAGAAAATAGAGGAATAAGGTTTCTAAATGATAAAGTAACGGGAATTGATGTCGCCTCAAAAACTGTCACAGTTGGAAGATCTCATAATCCTAAATTAGAATACGATTATTTGGTGGTAGCATTAGGC
>JBPCNB010000167.1:0-1710 GCA_051001675.1 Nitrososphaeraceae archaeon
AACGGTTCATCCATTAGTAGGATCTGTGGGTTCAAAGCCAAAGCCCTGGCAACCGCCACTCTCTGTTTCACACCTCCAGATAACTGGTGAACAAACGCATTTGCAAAATTTGTTAACTGAACCAGGCCAATATAGTGCATAACTATATCTTTCTCTTATTTTTTGGCAGCTTTGCAACCTTCAATCCAAATTCGACGTTTTCATATATTGTAAGTCATGGGAATAATGCGCCTTCTTGAAAGATAATAATTCTAGCTGTGGTTGTAGATTGAGATATTGGCTTTCCATCAATTCTTACTTTGCCTATGTATGATCTATCAATACCAGATACTATGTCAAGCAGGGTGCTCTTTCCACAACCAGAAGGCACTACTATAGTTATGAATTTCCCTTCTCTAATATCTAAAGTCAGATTATTTAAGACGACGTGTTTCAATAAAACTCTATTATTCTTATCACTGCTGTTCCCATGATAGATCTTCGATACATTTTCTAGTTCTAATTTTGTTCTTCGTCCTACGTTAGTTATTTCCTGGGCTTAGTTAGTCGACAATCTACATGTGGTAAAATAAACACATTATATAATTGACTTCAAATGTGTAAGATTGGGACGAAGTATGCAAGGTTTGCGTATATCCCAAAAAATATCATAATCTGCCACATTGTAATATGCGATGCAGAAATAACATATATTGAATTTATGATATATGCAAAATTCGTCATTTGCTAAAGGTTTACGCGTGTATACTGATAATATTGCGTTATAAAATTTAAATTCATACTATTACACAATAAATGTCAGGTTAGTACTCTTCTTGTGAAATGCTAACCGTACAAGAGACATTCAATATTTGCGCCTAATGTACCCAAATTGCATATTTGGCAGCAGTAATATTCAGCTTTCCAAATTATGATCATGTTAGTAGTATGGAAAGGCGAAAAAAAATGACCACAATTATTGCTCTGCTAGGAGCAGCAATAATGTTATCGGCAGCACTTACTTTATCTCTTTCAGTACATACATTTGCTCAAGAGCAAACTGGAGTAAAAACGTTAAGGATAGGATTTTTTCCAAACATAAATCATGCACAAGCAGTGATTGGTTTAGGAAAAGGAGACTTCCAAAAGTCTCTAGGAAATAATGTAAAAGTTGAAACATTTCAATTCAATGCAGGACCATCAGCTATTGAATCACTACTTGCCAAAAGAATAGATGCAACATATATTGGTCCAAATCCCGCAATAAATGGATTTGTTGTATCAGACGGAAAGGACGTAAGAGTAATTGCAGGTGCTACTAGCGCTGGAGCATCATTTGTTGTAAGAAATGATACTGGAATAAATTCTGTGAGTGACTTGGGAGGTAAAAAGTTTGCTTCTCCTCAGCTTGGCAATACGCAGGATGTAGCCTTAAGAAAGTATTTGGTGAATAATGGATTTAAGACTACAGAAAACGGAGGAAATGTGACAGTAGTGCCAGTGGCCAATGCAGATATACTTACGCTGTTCTTAAAGAAGGAAATTGATGGAGCTTGGGTACCAGAGCCATGGGCTACAAGGCTTGTGAATGAAGCTAATGGCCGAGTATTTATAGACGAAAGAGATCTCTGGCCACCAGAAGGCAAATTCGTGACAGCCCACATAATTGTAAGGCCTGACTATCTGAAGGAAAATCCTGATGTGATAAAGAAGCTAGTAGCTGCGCATATT
>JBPCNB010000168.1:0-4898 GCA_051001675.1 Nitrososphaeraceae archaeon
CTGTCAATTGATCAGGTAATGATTCTAGATTTTATTTTCTATTTGTTTCTGAACGTATCTGTCTAATTATATCAAGCACCGCATCTGCATCGGTTGCCTCAGGATCAATTTCAAGGTATGAACTTAGCATTTCAAGCGCGTCTGTAGGTTTGCCCCTCTTTAATAAAATCATTCCCCTATCTCGTATGGCATCCGGATTGTATTGGTCCATGCACATTATCATCTCGTTTGCGAGTTCTGCCTTATCTACATCATGCGACTCATAATAACTACTCTTGAGGTTATTTAACATGCGTATTATAACCTGAGCTGCTGTAGCATTTTCTACAAACTCACGTGTCAAAGGGATGTTTCGCTTGGGGTAATACTGATCAAGCAATTCTTTTAAAGAATAATCATCCATTATCCTACCCTTATTAAAAGGATCAATAATTATTTCGTTATTATCTCCATCCAAAATGTGCTTCAACAAAAAGTGGGAGGGAAAATTAACTGGATAGAGAGTGAACTTCAAATTGTGAGCAATTCTCATATATAGTATTGAAAACGTAATTGGTATGCCTGTTTTGCGTTCTAGAACAACATTAAGATAGCTGTTCAGGGGATTATAATAATCTTGTAGGTTTGGCTTGAACTCCTGTTCTTTGTAAATATAATTATTGATCTCATCTATTAATTGTGTAGGCCTGAGGGGCATCAATTTCTTTATTGATAAACTAAGCTCACCACTCATACTGTCTATTTTTTTTAACGTGGTCTGTACATCTAAATCGCGGTACGCTAGAATTCTGGAAACATGCAGTGAATATTCGGCTAACCTATGTGTATCACTTGAAGTCATAATGAAATCAACAACGCTAGCTTTCCAATCTTCTACTAAGTAATGGAGACTATCAATACCCAACATCCATATATTGGGGAGATTGTATACTTATACTTATAATTTTATGATATTGTGTGTATTACGTCATACGGCTTATAGTGTAATATGAAATAATATTTTATCAGAGGAAGTATAATATCAATCAATACTTGATCGTTTGATTTCCACGTTCTCCACACCAGCCCACCAATCTGACGCTAACGAATCAAGAGATGATACCCTCTGAAGTTTTTACGAAGTTGGCGAGTCACGACTAGCAAGAATGTAATAGTATTGCAGTCTGCATTGATTATTCAAAGCGTGTAAAATGAGATTTAGATATATAATTTTAATATGGTGGACTACATTATATGGGTGGAATATGTATGGAAATTGAAGCAGGCGAATTAAAGCAAAAGATAGACAGAGGAGACGACGTTTATATTCTTGATGTTCGAACTCCACAAGAGTACGCAGCCTGGAAGATCTCCTACAATAAATACAGAGATCCGCCTTTAATACCGATTGACCAGCTGTTTTCATCTACTGAGATGGCATTAAAACATGTTCCAAAAGATAAGGAAATTATCACAGTATGTGCCCACGGTAATCGGTCAATGATGGCTGCAAGGCTCCTATCAGAGTTTGGATTCAATGTAAAGAGTGTTAAGGGCGGAATGGCTCAATGGAACAATATATACGATATTGCTATGATGCCAGATAATGGGAATTTATCTGCAACTATATGGCAAGTAAGACGAATATCCAAAGGATGTATAGGATATATAGTTATTTCAAAAAATGATAAGAATGCGGTTGTAATAGATCCAACATGTGCAATTGAGGAATCCTTCATGAAAGTCGCGAACGATAATCTTGTGAACATAACAAAAGTAATCGACACTCATATACATGCAGATCACGTGTCAGGTGTATCTAGACTTGCAAGAGTCACCGGCGCTGATATTTATGTTAGTTCGTCAGAAGGATATAAGATTCAGGATGATATCGGATTAACTGTACACCAGATAAAAGATAACGATAAGATATCAATAAGTGATGGAATTGACCTACAGGCTATACATGTACCCGGTCACACAAAGGGGAGCATGTCTCTCGGGTTAACTTTGGAAGGAGGAAATTATACTGGCCATTATCTTTTCACTGGCGACACCCTGTTTGTAGATGGAATAGGAAGACCTGACCTTAGAGATAAAGCAGAAGAGTATGCAAACGATCTTTATGACAGCTATCATCAAAGGATTTTTAAAAATTTCCCAAATGATACGAAAATCCTTCCCACACATTTCAATAGCGGTTCAATCGTTTTGGAGCATGAAAAACCAATATACGATACACTTGAAGCTATAAAGAATAGAGTTAAACTTCTCTCTGAAACTAAGGAAGAATTTATCAAGGCTCTAGTAGGTACTATTTCTCCGAGACCATCTAATTACAAAACGATAACTGAAATAAACAAGAATATGATTCCATGCGATCAAATTGAATTGGGCGACTTGGAAGCTGGACCTAACTCTTGTGCACTCAAAGCATAATTTTCGCATAATAAATCCATTTTTCTTCACTTCAACTGGACAACAGCAAACAGGATATTATCAATCTCCTTACCCGACGACTCATAATTAGGTTGCCTCAAGGGCAAGCCCTTAAGAATAGAATCGATGGTCTACCAAAGTAGATATATTCGGATTGTTCTAGTTTTCACTTTATAGAAGGATCGAAATAGGCTCTTCCCAAGATTTTTCCTTCCTTTAGTGCAGTTAGAACTTCGTTGGCCTCATGTAATCTGTGCTTTATATTCGCGACTCCTTTTAGCTTGCCTGTCCTTGCTAGTTCTACAAGTAATCGTAATTCTGCCTTTGAACCCACGTTTGAACCTACGATAGATGCTTCCTTAAAGGTCAACCTCTTTGGATTGATGACTACCGGATCTCCCCCGATTCCAACTAGTACCAGTCTGCCCGCATTTGCAAGAATTTTTGTGGAGTTTTCGATACTCTCATTATTAACCACAAAGTCAAAAACCGCGTCTATACCTTTTCCCCCAGTTATTCTTTTGATGCCATCAGTTAGTTTTTCTTTTGTGACGTTTACAGTTGCATCTGCTCCAAACCTCTGTTGCGCCATTTGTAATTTCTCCTCTGTCCTCCCAATGGCAATTGCAGTAGTTGCGCCACATAATTTTGCTATCTGTAAAATATACATCCCAACACCACCTGTACCATAAACTGCGATTATGTCACCGAGATTAATTTTGCCGACTGATTTTACTGCATGTAACGCAGTGACTCCTGCACAACACAAACTAGCACCGAATTCATATGGCACCTCGGATGGGAGCTTTACTATTCTTTTATAATTCACCTTCATATATTGAGCATATCCCCCATCGGCAGAAAAACCATACATAGGGAGAGAATTGATTTCCTTGCAAATATTTGAACTTCCTGTAAGACAAGAGTAGCAATCACCACAAGGTGTCACAAAATGAACGATTACTCTATCATCTTTCTTTATAGTATCTACATTTTCTCCCAGCTGTTCTATAACACCTGCTGTCTCATGACCTAATACAACAGGCCCGTTAACAGGGATTACGCCTGAAATAACATGAACATCACTGTGGCATACAGAAGCAGCTCGGATTTTTAATAGTACTTCGTCAGGACTTATTCTTGGAATAGGACGGTCTTCAATTTTGATGGGTTCTCCGACCCTATAAAATCTGGCAGCATCCGGCATAGTGATTATCAATTAAATAATGGGCTATATATCTTTGAAAAAGAAAACCAATTCTATACAATAGCTATAATAAGTCCTGTCAAGGTTTACGTTACGTACCGAACATTTGTTCAAGGCCATTATCAGCTTTTATCCGATTGTCGGTCGTAAACATATATGGGCATGACACTGTTGCAATTACGCGCTCGCGAAAATTACGAGGTCACTATAGTGTTCTTATACTGTCTTTTCTCCTATTTCGCCTCTAGCATATTATTTCAACTTCATTATCTCTTCCTTATATATTTGATATCTTGTTTGAAATTCTCTACCGTATAATTCTAAATAGGCGTCTAGTCTTGCGGGCTGAACCTCTAAAGCTAATAAAGTTAAAAGCTGACGGATATCAGGATCATTAGTTAGAGGTGTTATATACAATTGCAGATAACAAAAGGTTGAATTGATTGCTCAAACCAATAATTTGGAAAGCATGTTCCAAGAATAGTTTTGCATCTAAATGGTCTCCTTCTAAGGCAGCCAAACAGAAGTCAAATAATAGATATTGAGCAGGGTATGTGCAACCCACTTTTCGCAATTCAGATAATCGGCCAACAATAGTTATTTTAGTGTCTGTTGAATAGATACCTTTAATAAAATTTGTTAAGAGATTAACAATATCACGAAAGGTTATTGCTTTGCTATTTATTCCCAAGCTTTGTATAACATCTTTCTTGTTCTCTATAGAAACCTTGGCATCAATCTCGGTTTCAAGTTTATTATTAATAGGAAAATTTTCGAGCAATTGCAAGATATCTGAAATATTAGGTGAGATAGTTGTGCGGGTCATACTGTATGTAATTAGTTAAGCAAGTCATGCTTTTAAATTGTTATAATTTCTCATAATCCATCTTTTCAGAATAACTATCAGAGTCTCATGAGGTTCTTATGATTCGCAGAAAAAGATGGAACACCACCCAGGAATAATATTAATAATAATAATAGACAATCTGTATGTAAGATACCTGCTGCAGATCCGATGTTTACGGAACTGTTTCCGCCAGCAATTCATCAGCCCTTGTAATACATGGCTTTTCTTTCCCAAACTGTGTGTCTTTAGAAGCATAAGTCGTCCATGACAACCGCATTTGCAATGATATCGGTTTCGCTCATTATCATAAAGAAATTCAATGTAGTTATCGTACATCTGTTATTTGGCAGTTGTAGAAATCCTCATTGTTGTTCCTCTTTTGTAGGGTTCGATTTATCTAATCTATAGACAGGTAATACAAGATTA
>JBPCNB010000169.1:0-1665 GCA_051001675.1 Nitrososphaeraceae archaeon
AACTACTTTGTAAAGAATAAACAACCTACTGAAACATTCAATTTTAATGTTAAGGCACGAATACTTTCATTAGGTATAGACGACTATGTCGGGCAGGTTAATAATGTTATTGTAAGGGGAGATGCTGCAAGAATGGTTAAAGAATTCAAAAGGGATGCCTACATAAAGTCCCTCGCGCCAGGCGGTATAGATATTTCAGCAAATATCTACAAAGACGAGCTTTTCTCAGATGCCTTATCAGGTATAACCCTAGCCGGTTACTCTTTTATGAAGACAATTCATAAATTTACAGAACAATTGAAATGACGATATCTTATTCAGAAATCGGAGTTAACTTCAATAAGTTCTTAGAACCGTCAAGATATACAATCAAAAATCCACATTTTGCAACATGACAAGACATGAGACAGAACAATACCTAAAGTTCTTCAGATGATAATCCTATTAAATTAACTTTTTCAACCCCGCACATGGGACATTTGGACACTTCCTTTTCCTCAGTTTTAATTAAAGATGCACACCAAAAACAAGCGCTGCATAAAAGAAAATGAATTGATGGGAAATCCTTGGTTTTAGCAATTTTTGTCCGAGACCTAAAATTATTGTTGGGGTTATAGGAAACAGTGTCTTGTATTACATAATTACTGTTAGTACTTGCAGTACTTGTTTGTAATAACAGAATGCAAAAAGAAGTTAAGACAGAAGCTGCAGTTTTGGATAAGGTCCTACTATTCATCATTGATCCAGAATAGACATATGAGGATTTAAAAGTTTCAAACTGGAAAGCACAGTTGGAGGCAAAATGAATGATATGTACCTGATATTTGAGTGTTATTGCCACCAATGTTATTACTCCTGAGGAGGATATAAGAATCAAAATAAACTTTCTTGGTCAGGAAAAATTTGCACAATACAATAAAAAGAGTGATCTAAAAAGAAGAAGATTAATGGAAACTCAAAGCTGCTGTTATCAAATCTTGGGTTGATTTATCTTGCCGAAACAGAGATGTAGTATGGATGGGTCTATTTCCTTTTGATAATATCTCCAAAGTATTTCTAAGTCGATATTCGTTAGGATCTTCATATTAGAGCTCATGCTGGTTTTGTTCTTCGTCTTTTCATATGTATTATTTTGACTCTTTAGTAATCCTTCTCAGTTAGGATACTTTCTCTCTATCAAGACTTTATATAGATTCAACTATTAAGAAAGGACCTTGCTTATCAACGACCTTTATTTTTTCTCCTCTCTTAATATCTGATTTATTGCTTTTGGCTTTCCAGTATTCTCCGCCTACTAACACAAAACCATATTTTTTGTTTGAAATTACATCTAGTGTAGTTCCTTCATTGCTCTGGAGTACGAATGCTACTTTCTTTTTCTTCTTTGACTGCCATACCTTGTATGTTATAAATCCTACGAGTACTGCAAATGGTAATATTGTAATTGATGATAACATCGCAAGATTTCCAAGATACTCCTCCTTAATTAACAATGGGCTTACAGGCTGAGTTATCATCAGTCCTATACCTATAACAATAACAGCAATACCGCCAATACCTAGGGCACCAAAACCAGGGCTATAGAGCTCGTATCCAATCAAACCAGCTCCTATGGCCAACAGAGCAAACGCTGCCCAGTTTATATCAAAACCCTGTCCTACAAGA
>JBPCNB010000170.1:0-10373 GCA_051001675.1 Nitrososphaeraceae archaeon
GGTTTAGGTACAATAATAATGGCCAAACTTCATGATTTAGACTGGAATCAAATAGTAAGAGCTCTTAAAAACATAGGGGCTCCAACAACTGCCCAGGAATTAAATCTAGCGGAACATGACGTTGTGAAAGCGCTATTGCTCGCTCAATCTTTAAGGCCTGACCGCTATACTATATTGGATAAAGCAGGTCTGGACGAACAATCGGCAATACGCTTAATAAAAGATGTCGGCGTTTTGTAGGAATGTACCGCTTACGGCACTTTTGAAGATACGTAACCTAGAACCCGTTGTCCTATTCTATTTGGTAGGTATAATAACGGCTTCTATTAATATTCCATGCATGTTGCTTGTTACCCGCATAGTTTCGCTGAGCAGTCATTCATGTGTGGACTTTGAGTGGGGAAAGCCCAAAGATGGCTCGAATTAAGGATGTAGTTTTACTTCGGCCACGACGTCTATGACGAGCGTGGTTGAGCAGTTTCAGCACTCTTTTCGAGAGGCTGTTCTTCTTGCGGTTGTTCTTCTGGCTTGCGTGATACCAAAGACTGAGACAGATAGCTTTCTACAAACTTAACATTCTCGATTTTGGATACGAATTTGAATATATCGTTTGCAATAGCTTTCTTTATAATTTGTAACCCTTCTACAAGAAATGTCTCTTCTGGTAAATCTATTTGTAAGCGCAATCCTTCGATGTTAAACTCTATCTTTTGTTCATCTATTGGCAATCGCCTTCTAATTAAGGATGAAACCTTTTCATTGTTGTCGTCAAGTTTCTTTGTTACGTCAACGTCGTAAATAAGAGTGCGTCCTGCATACCGATGGTTAAAATCGACTTGTACTCTTCCGGACCCGATGAATCTCACAATCCCCATTCGCTCATCGAGTTCAATTGTATCTCCGACTCTAACCTCGTCAGCCTTATCACCAAGTTTGCGAAGCGGAATCATCCGTACCTTGCTTGTGTCTCTCTCTCCAAAACCTTTGTTGGGTTCTATTTGAATGCTCAATTTATCACCCATCTTAGCCTCTGATAGAGCTTCGTCAAGCCCTTTTAATACCCATCCTTCACCCACAGATATCAGCCGCGGCTCGTATCTGCGAGTGGGATCGTATAGATCTGACCTTTTTGCTTCTTCTTCCCGTGTGGTTTCAAATGTAACATTGGTATCTTTGACCTTTGCAGTATAGTCTATTAGAATAAGAGAGCCTTTTTCAAGAGTCATAAATTTCGCTATAGATTTACCATATATTAAGCTTAATAGGATAGGTTATTAAGCTGACCATAAAGAAATCTATGGAACATCACTTAACTTTCCGAAGGCTACGGAGTAGGCTTCTGGATTAACTTTCAATCCGATCATATTCATAGATGCTATAATAGAAGAAAGCGTTCTCATCACATGATATTTATTTACTTCGCCCATTGACCCTATTCTAAAGACTTTGCCTTTAAGGTCGCTGAAGCCACCTGCTATGAGGACTCTAAACTCTTTAGCCATTATTGTTCTGAACTTTTTGTCATCCATTCCATCAATGTATTTGGCAGCTATCACCACATTACTGCGCGCGTCCTCTCTTGCAAATGGCGTAAGCCCAAGTGCATTAAGACCACAATAAAATGCTTCAGCGCATAACCTATGTCTATCAATCCTTTTATCCAAGCCTTCCTCTAAAACAATATCGAGTGCTTCATTAAAAGCATAGAATAGAGGAAGGGCAGGTGTAAACGGTGTTTCGTAATTTTCCTCGTAATATTTGAAATATCGCTTAAGGTTCAGATAAAGAATCGGAGGAGGATTTGAAGAAATATACTTTTTCGCTCTCTCACTGATTGAAATAGGTGATATCCCAGGTGGAGCAGCTAAGGCCTTTTGCGAGGCGGTTACACATATATCAATATTCCACTTATCCACAGGCAACTCATCTCCTCCTAAAATCGATACTGCGTCAGCGACAAAGAATACTCCATTCTTGGAGCAGAGTTCGCCTATTTTATCCATATACCTAATAGTCGTACCAGTGGATGTTTCATTGTAAACTGCATATATCACCTTAGTATCTTTGTTTTGATCAAGTGCTTCTTCAATTTTTTCGAATGGTGGGTTCTCCCCATATGGTGAAGGCACACGAATTGCCTTTCCTCCCCAGCTGTCTATCAAATCTGCAAGCCTTGATCCGAATTCGCCACTTACAGGAACGATTGCCTTATCGCCTTTCTTAATTAGGTTAACAACTGAAGCTTCAACCGCTCCTGTTCCTGAAGTCGTTAATAGGATTACATCATTGTTAGTTTGAAATACTCCTTTGATCTTTTCAACTAGTGACTGGTATAGAAGACGAAAATCTTCGCTTCTATGATTAATTATCGGAGCTAGCATTGCATTCATTACCCTATTGGGGACATTAGTTGGGCCCGGCAACATAACCAAATATTCCATTCTTTCTGTCAGATAATCGAAATAGAACCGGATATTTATAATTAGGGCATCATTTCGGTAGAGATAAACGGGGCTGAAACCGTTGATACTATATAAGTACTCATGAACCAAATTCACCGTCAGAGCGTTTTGAAACACGCAAAAAAGAAATTTGGATGCGATACAGTGGCAGCATTTAATCCCGAGAATATATTTTATTTCACTGGTTTCTGGGGAGAAGGTATAGCAATTTGTAATGAGGATGGTAAAACTACACTTATTACCCCTAGACTAGAGGCAGATAGAGCAGGCAATACTTCCAAAGATTGTGAAATCGTCCCTACCGACAGGGGTGGCAAATTGATATCACATTTCGTTTCAGCTATAAAAAATCGGAAAACATGTATCGACTCCATAGATAATTCTATTTTTCAAACGGTACAACAGATGTTAAAGAATCCTCGGTTTTTGCTTTCAACCAACGAACCCTTCTATGAAGCCAGAATGATTAAAGATAATGAAGAGATCTCCGCCATCAGCAAAACCGCTAACATTTTAGATAAATTATATGAAATATGTACAGAGAAGATCAGAGAGGGTATGTCTGAACGTGATTTGCAAGCTTCCCTCGTTTATCAAGGTTTGAAAATGGGGGCAAGCCCACCATCATATAAGTGGACTTTGGATCCTTTGATAATTGCAAGCGGACCAAATGGGGCCCTGCCTCATGCTCAGATCACTGATCGCAGATTCAAGTCTGGCGATATGATCATAGTAGACTTAACTCTTAGGCATGGGGCATATATAGCCGATGCTACGCGAACATTTGGTTTAGGGTCGATATCCTCCGATATGAGAAGAGTATACGATGTTGTTCAAGAATCTCAGGAGGCTGGTGTTAAAGCAGTATCAGAGGAAGTTACATGTGGACGCATTGATCAGATATGCAGAAAGGCTATCAAGCAATCCGGTTTTAACGCGTTCTTTGTTCATGCAACAGGACACGGGATTGGTTTAGATGTTCACGAGCCTCCATGGTTACGTAGCATGAATAGACAAAAGTTGAAAAAAAACATGGCAGTAACAATTGAACCCGGGATTTACTTACAAGATAGATTTGGAGTAAGAATTGAAGATAGTGTTATAGTAACGGGGGGAGTGAAAAATCTTTCTCGGTTCACGAAGGATCTAGTTATAACCGGATGATTATTCTATACACCTTCATATACATAGATAAAAAACTTATACATCCACTTCTTTTTATATGTTAATCAGTCCACATCGTTCACTTTACAAATCATAATCCCGCGCTGACAAGTTCCAGCAAATTTCTTGCAACAAACTTTTTTTTCTGTAATGGAAAACAAACAACATTCTTTCCTTTGTCTACAACTATAACTTCATTAGTTTCAGATCCTGTTTCAGACCCTATCCTTCCAACGTCATTTGCGACAACCAAATCGCAATCGCATTCAGCCATCTTCTTTAGTGCTTCAGTTGCCATCTCTTCATTGGACTTATTGTAATCCGCCTTAAAGGCCACTAAAAAGATTCTGGGATTCTTGCTAGCCCTTCTCACTTCATTTACAATCTTTTTGGTAGGAGAAAGGTATAAGATAAACTGGCGGCTTTTTCTTGTCTCCATTTTTTTTTGGAGCTTTTTTCCAGGTTTGAAATCCGCTATTGCAGCCGACATTATAGCTGAATCGTATGATTTAGTGCTCAGCTCTGACATAACTGCATTATACATCTCTTCACTAGTGCTAACTTTAATGATATTTATTTTAGGGACTGCGTGTGGTTCATAAGAACCATGACCGTAAATTAGTGTGACATTTGCTCCCTTTTTCTGTGCTTCCTGCGCTATAGCATTTCCCATTTTACCAGAACTCAGATTAGATATTACTCTAATCGGATCGATAAACTCAACTGTACTCCCCGCCGTAACGAGAATATTCTTGCCTAACAGAGTTTCATCCTCGTTCTCCTCATTGTCTTCATCTTCGAATTTATTTTCTTGGTCTAATTCCTGTCTCGCAGCAGGTACTGATCCTTTATTCTTTATCAGTATACGTGAAATAAGGCGAAGCATTTCCTGAGGCTCTGCCACCTTTGCCTTATTCTCAGAAATCAAAGGACCTACAAATTGAACACCGTGCTCTTTGAGCCTACGAATATTATCGTTAATGAAGGTATTGTGATACATAGACTTGTGCATAGCCGGAGCAATAACTATAGGAATTTTTGATCCCAGAGCTACACTTAATATAGAAGTAACCGGGGTATCGTCTATCCCGTTTGCCATCTTTCCGATGGTGTTTGCTGTACAGGGATATACAATAATAAGGTCTGACGTATTGTAATCGGCAAGAAAAATATGTTCCAAGTTCGCAGTAAGTTTAGTAACAACATTATTACCTGATGCCCATTGCATTATCCCCTCTGTCAAAAGTCCACCAGACACTCCGGACGCTTTTGACATGACAGGAAATACTTCGGCGCCATGCCTAATTAACAAACGTGTAAGATCTATTGCCTTATACGCTGCAACACTTCCTGTGATACAAATGACTATTTTCTTTCTGAATAGATCTCTGCTGCGAGAACAAAAAATATCTTTTACAAGAAGATTACCAGACTTATTGATACTATCGAAATCCTTATCCTTAATGATATTTTTCATAGCATAACCCTTTTTTGCTCCGCTGGGTTTTTGGTTACCCTTGTCGACCATTCTCTCGGGACATTCTTCCTTTCTTTAATGTCATCAAAACCTTATTAAACTCGTCCTTATCCATATGGAAACTATTAGCGTCCTGGGGAAATTTTTTATCCTTAACATCTTTTGAATATTGAGAAATCGCATCCAATATGGTTTTGGATAAATGGGCATAGCGCTTTACAAACCTTAACCGTACACCTTCGTATAAGCCGAGGAGATCGTGTGACACCAAAACCTGACCATCGCAATTCAAGCCGGATCCAATTCCTATTGTAGGAATTGAGAGATCTTGCGATATTAGTGTAGCCACTTCATCAGTCACCATCTCTAAGACTACGCTAAATGCGCCAGCCTCTTCTAGTTCTTTTGCATCTTCAATTAGCTTTAAGGCTGAATCTAATGTTTTTCCATGGAGCCTATAATTTTTCCACATAGGAGATGTCTGCGGTGTAAAGCCAATGTGACCCATGACTGGGATACCAGCTGCCACTATCGACCTTATTAGCGGTACTACTTCCTCTCCACCTTCGATTTTTACCGCATTACAACCTGCCTTGATGAACAGCACTGCATTGTGGATTGCGTTAGCAACTGAACCTTGATAGGAACCGAATGGCATATCAGCTATGATCAACGCTCTTCTTACTGCTCTACATACGCCGCCGCAAAATACGAGCATTTCTTGCATTCCTATCTGAGTCGTATCATGATATCCGAGCATGACCATTGCTGCGCTGTCCCCAACAAGGACTCCATCAACTCCTGCCCTGTCACAAATTAGAGCATTAGAATAATCATAAGCAGTTACGAAAGCTGCTTTTTCCTTCCTCTTCTTCATTTCGAGGATTTGACTCACAGTAACCTTGTCATAATTACTGTCTGTGAAAAATTTACTCTCGGTCTTGCTAGCATTCCCCATACTTTCATCATTTTTAGACATAGCATTGGTATTGGAACCACTTTTCTTCCTTCCTGACTTCATGCTAGGTTTCCCCGCATAACGGACATTGATTCAAGGAGGTTCTTGGGATTATCAAATTCCTTCAGGAACATCTTCCTTATTTCTTCTCTTTGTTCTTGTTTAAGGCCTCTTAATTTTTTTACCGTCATGATCATTTTCGGCATAGCTCTTATCGCATTATCTACGATGGTTATATTTGCTGATCTTGCCGTTCTGGACATAGGATTGAGATCGATTGCAACTACTGTCTTACCCATCTTAACAAGTGCTTCCGTTCGATCGCCGTCTTCGAGTGGCACAAGTACTGTATCCGCCTTCATGATTCCACTGGGATCAACTCGTCTTCGCTCACTCTGTAATTCCGGAATTACAGCTGTGGATTTCAAACTCGTCCCGAGGATCTCTTTTGCACCAAAGTATTTTAGCTCTCGTTTAATGATTTTTTCTCTTCTCAGAGTTCGGTAAAAAAGATTAACCTCAATTTTCGCTCCTATCCAATGACTTAATTCTACAACCGTTTTTGCACAAAGCGCCGCAATGTTTCCGTTAACTGAAATTACAGGATACCTCGCCAACATTAATGCAGATGAAGCCGCCTCAATAGCAATATGTGCGATGTTGCTCGTTTTTTCACCCAATAGATAATCAAAAGCCTCACCTCTTCCATGTGCTATCAAGCCCTCGGATACAACTAGGCCCCTTTTGTATCCATCAACAAGCATATTTCGTATAACAAGCGACCCCGCACGAGGGTGATTTGCAGGTATACGAGAATGTGGATGTGAGGAACTATCATTACCATAATTTTTGTGATTGTTACTATATATCAACGAGCCTGGCACCGTAGTGATCTACATCACATATCAATAATCTTCCACCGTATCCTTCAAGGCAGTTTATTACTTCGCTTACGGCACTCGATTTTACAATCGAAAAAATTGTGTTCCCAAACAACGCTATACTGCTACCAAAACCAAGTGATTTGAGTCTCCCAATTAGAGTTCTGCTTCTGCCTTGTATTAATCCAATGCTGTTTGCAAAGTCAAAAGACATATCAAGGAACTCACTCATGTTTCTAGAGGCCTTCAGTCGTTCTAACATTTTTTCTCCAAAGCCATTTAACAGCTCAACACGCTCAGTGAGAAATTTCATAGTAGAAACTGGAGAAAGACACAAGATGACAACTTTGAGATTTTGTACGGTGGAATAAGACGCAATTTTGTCTATAACGCCCACTCCTGGCGCTCCAATTCTAGATCGCAGTTCAAACCCTCCACCATACTGTGCAAGTACACTACCCAACCCTGTCTTGCATTCAATCTCAGAACAATGCGCGATCTGGGCTGCTTGTTCGATATCTAGGCCCACATTCAAGGCATTATTGAGGGCATAAGACAAGCTTAATGCCGCCGCCCCGCTAGATGATAGACCGTATCCAATTGGGATGGATGTCTCATGCTCAATTTTGATATAGTATGATTTGCCTCGTAAGAACTCGATATAATCTTCTACGACAGATTTAGTTACATCCATATTGGAATTCTGGTTCGAGCCATTTATGGAAACGTCATATGTTGTTCGAGTATGATTATCCCCTCTCTCATATACTTTCACGGTGGTGGTGATGCCTCGATCGATCGCTAGGCCTGCGCCTAGTGAACCCATATTAAGATAAGAGCTTTTATGATTTCCGTTTTCCTTGTGGTTATTATATCTACCTAAGTCTGAGGCCTTTGCAAGAAAACCCGTGATATGCCCCGGACAAAAGGCCTGGGCCGTAGAAACAGCTGACGCTGCAACTACACTCATAACCATGGAAATTTATAGATATCATGAAATATAAAAATAATGTTTAATTAGTATAAATTTGTTTAAATTATTCTCATGCTCAGGTTCGGGAGAAGAATGCAACAGATTGGTAGTAGTTTTCTTATCTCATTGCCCAAAGGATGGGTAAAGAGGAACAATCTAAAAAAAGGAAATATGGTGTTAATTGAGGTTAACAACGATAATTCATTATCGTTGTTTTCATCGGATCTAACTGGTGAAGAACCAAAAGAGGTAACAATCGTTTATTCGCCTACCTCAGTAGATAATATTGTGAACCAGATCTACGGGACCTATCTTCTTGGATATGATATAATTCGTATTAAAGGAAATGAACAGATAACGTTTGACCATAGAGATCGAATAAAGCATGCAATGCGCAAACTGGTAGGATTAGAAATCATAGAGGAAGACAGTACCAACATGATATGCCAGTTTTTACTCGATGCAGGTACTCTGGATATAGAAAAGATTCTCAGACGTATGAGTACAATTATAGCTGGTATGTATAAGGATACGATTGATCTCCTAGGAAAGACTAGCGAGTTTAATATAAGAAGATCCATAATAAGTAGAGATGGTGAAGTTGACCGTCAGTATTTTCTTCTTGTAAGGTTGATACGGAGTGCCATGTTAAATCAACAGCTTGCCACCAAACTTAATTTGAGCAATATAGACATATTAGACTATAGAATTGCGGCCAATCATCTAGAAAATGCAGGAGACTATATCAAGGATTTTGCAAAAAATTTACCTCATCTGGAAACAAAGGAACTATTAGATGAGATAATCCAAGCAAGCATGCTTACGGTTAGAATGCAAGAAAAATCTGTAGCGGCCTTCATAAATAATAACAGAATCGACTCTTCAGACTTGATAAAATTGTACAATAAATTCAACCAATTGATGGATTCAATAAAAGAGTTATCTACTCATCATCACGATGGGTTAAGAGATATTCTACCTAGTATTTCGCTGTTGAATTCTGTATATTCCATGGATAAAATAGCAAGATGTTGGGTTGATGTCGCTGATCTAGTAAAGCCAATATATTCGAAATAAGCGATCACCATGTGAAGCTCGCTTCCATATTGTTATCGATTAAGACAGATTTTGTGAAATGATAGATAGTCATTATAATTTAATCAGTTTCCATTTCATAAATATCATCTGACATAATCACATTCTACTAATTTATTGGATCCATTTTGAGTGACTGGATATCCAACAAATTTGCAAGATTAGAAATTATCTATTCTACGTCGTCCTGTTAATGTGAATAAAAAATTAGAATCCTTTCAAGTATTTTAGCTCATTAAGCACCATTAGCGCTTCGAAGTGCTAGTACTCGTGTGTTGTTTTCGTTTAACAACGAACCATCCTTCCGGGGCTTTGGAAAGTACACCGTATCGATATTGCTTAACTGAAATGACGAACTTGTTAGATTGGATTCAAGTTCTTTGAAAGTCTCAATATCTACATTCATATCTGTTAGAATTTGTACTGTTCCTCGATCGCTAGTGAGTTTGACTTTCAATATGGAAAGTAGCACCTTTAAAGACTGGATTGTATTAGAAGAAACGGTATTTTCAGGTAAGACAATAAAAAAATTATCAATTGATCTATTTTGTATATGGGGAACAAGTTTCATGATGTCTCCCCAGAAGGATGAAGCGTTCTGAGGATCCAACGTAGCAAACTTTGACTTTGCCCGTAATACTTCGTTCTGATCCTTCCCTATGCCAATAAAATATTCTGACCAGTGGTTAGACGCAATAGTATACAGCATTTCACAATCTAGCATCCCCAAATCTACATTTACTTTTAGATAGAGCCTTCTGGCATTGCTAATTGTTCTATTTAATTGTGTGGAGGGGTTTCCTTCATGGAAGAATTGATAAACTAAACTCCATCTTTGCCTTAGAATGTCAGGAAAGTTTCGCATGTGTATTAATTCCTTAAAAAGATCATTATCTGCAAAATCTGAGAAGAATGCATCAGTCCTTGAAACTGCCTCAAATCGGGGAAGATACAATTCATCGTAAAGTTTGCTTACCCTATCCCAAGCTCTTATAGGGTCTGAGCCCATATAGGTTACGGACAGATCTGCCAGCCAAATAACCGCTCCAAGCAGTCGTACTTTATCAGGGTTGTATCCTTTTTTTTCAAGGTCTTTTACGTTTTGCTGAAACTTCTCCTGGGCGTGTGTTTGTTTAAAAAAAGGGAAGTCTGTTCTCCAAATTAATGCCTCAATCACTGAACTTTCAGTAGGTTTCCAATCGACTTTTACATATTCTGGATGTGTTGTTGCTAGTTCTAATGGTAGAAGCAGAGTAGATTTGTATTCTCTAAAATAGTTCTCAAATTCGATTGCACTCATAGTAAAGTAAGCATCTAGAATTCTCGATTTATTCAATTCATCAATCGTTCTATATACTCTCGG
>JBPCNB010000171.1:0-4669 GCA_051001675.1 Nitrososphaeraceae archaeon
CAGAGTATTTGTTTGTGGTACAGTCTGAATCATCACCACAAGAAAGGAATGCAAGTGGATCTGTTGCTGTCCTGGCCAGGTAATAGTGGTTAGCCACAATATTAATCACGGATGGGTCATCTGATCCTCCGTTGAAAGGGTATGCGAAACTCTTAGGATTTATGCCCTTGTCAAGAAGACATTGTTTTGACTGAGCTACTTCATATTCAACTGTTTGTGCAGGTAGCTTTGAAAGATCACCATGGTTCATTGTATGAGATGCTATATCATGGCCTTCCTGTTGTAATGATTTTATTTCTTCCCAGGTCATTCTGTTATCTCCATTTCCTACATAGTTGCATACAATAGAGAATGTGGCCTTGAATCCATATTTATCCAAGATTGGTTTAGCATTTGAGTATTGATTCTTGTAGCCATCGTCAAAAGTAAGAATAGCTACTTTCTGGTTACTGTTATTGGGTAGTTGTTGAGAAGCATAAACATTGCTGGAAAAACTTCCAACTAAAGCCATGGTCATGACTAAAGATGCTAAAATGGCAAATAGCCTTTTCACATGGTCGAGACTTGAATAAAATATATCTTGCGTTCGTATCTAATAACCGATACTATTCATCAGGTTTTGATTCCTGGTGTTTTGACTTAGCTAAAGACATAGTAAGAGACTAAATAGCTAATTGTAGGTCAATACTCTGCAAGTGGAAAATACTTAAGGTTCTTACATAAAGATTAGCAGTTGCGTGTTTGGAATAACAAATTAAATCAAGGTTTTGTTAACTATGCTGAGTATCAGGTTTACTTTGCATAATTCTTTGCTCCAGTAAAGTCAATCATAACGCAAGGTTCATCTCCTATTACCCAAGCATTATGTCCTGGTGGGATTACAGCAACATCACCTGGTCCACCTTCCGCTTCAGTACCGTCGTCCATTCTAACTTTCAGCCTTCCCGATATTATAACCGATGTATGTGGAGCTTCGCAACTGTTCGTTTTGACTATAGGCTTTACACACTTCTCCCAACTCCATCCTGGTTCAAATGTACTTCTTCCAATTGTCACACTATCGAAGTTTGTAATTTCAATCCTACCTTTCTCAAAATTGCGGACTTCATCAGCAAAATTCAGACTTTTTTTCTGCATTTTCATTGTTGTACTCATGGTCACAGATACGGACAGTGATATTAAAGACTTCGCTAATAAGGTTGGCAGTTTAAGAAGTCTATGTAGTTTTTATTTTTTTCAAGATATACAAAATAATTGTAGTGACACCAATAGTCAATGCTATTACAGATAAAATCCATACGATATCCTCGTAGCCGAGAGCCATAAAGCTATAGTATCACGTCTCTCTTGTATTCATTTACTAATAATGTCTTAGTTGACCCCATTGCAGGTTCGAGCTTGTCGCTTCATAACAGGGCGGGACAGAACATGTTCTTTAGCAGGTAATGTAATGGACACCACAGGAGTACCAAGATAGAGTCTATTTTTTTGCAGCAAACAAACCATACTGTAGTATATTAGTAAGGTCCATGATCAGGTTATCTTCAGACTTTGATAGCTGCTATATTTTTGTCAAGAATGTGATCTGTCAATTGTAATGAGATAGTTAACCTCGGCTAGCTGCCATTCAAAGATCCTTGTGTCATTTCTAGCTCCTTTTCAAGACACTAGTAATTCCCTGCGTATATATCAATATGCGACAATAATCTGACTCTTCTCTTGGCAATCCATGGTTTGCTTCATATTAGATACAAGCATACAGAGAGTATTACCTTGAACGATGATGACTACATTCGTCCTGATAGGAAGCATTCTGCTCTCATCATTATTGATGTTCAACGTGATTTTACCCTAATAGGTTCTTCAACTGAGATACCTGGTACGTTTCATGTTGTACAATACATACGTTCTTTGATTCAGGCCTATAGAGAGCTAGCCCATCCTATAATTCATGTCGTAAGGCTTCTATCGTCCAGATGGGTCCAATGTTGATATGTGTCGCAGAAAGGAAATAGAGAATGGCAAGCAAATGGTCATGCCTGGAAATGATGGTGCTGAGTTGGTGGACGAGCTCAAACCCTACCCTTCAATCAGGCTGGATTCAGATCTGTTGCTTTCTGGTAATCTTCAACAGATCGGTCCTATAGAATGGATAATGAACAAACCTAGGTGGGGAGCATTTTATAACACCGCATTAGAAAAACATCTCCATAGTCTAGGAGTGAACACCGTAGTCGTGTGTGGTTGTAATTTTCCTAACTGTCCCAGGACAACCATATATGAAGCAAGTGAAAGAGATTTCAGAATTGTCTTGGCTAAAGACGCTACGTCAGTCATTTATGATATAGGATTACGAGAGCTAAAAAACATAGGTGTAGTGTTAATGGATATTGATGCATGGATAAACTGGCTTGGACTTCCTCATTCAAAAATCCAACCTAGTCAGTAACTATTACACTAGAAGACATTACTTGTCTTGTCATATCTTCTGAAGATGCGCTATAATACCTCCTATATATGTCAGATTTAATATTCTATTTAGATCGCATAAACGATTAAAATATATACAAATATTAGGACACTCTCTAGTTTGAAAATCGTAAAGGGTAAATAGACATCAATACCAATATCGAATATCCAATATTGAATGTAGTTATTCCTTCAGCAGGCTTCACCAATATTTTACTGCACGCTATTTCCAGCTGTGATTGTCGACCTGTAGGAATATCAACAAAGGGGCTCTTTTATGGAAAGGAATATTGAATCCACACTATCAGAACTTGGTATTGAGTATCAATTTTATAGAAATATCAAAAATAAGACGATATTTAGGAATGTAAAACCTATACAACAGGCCAAAGAAGAAGATCTCTGCTACTGCTCTTTTGATGGTGAAGAAGCCGTTTCACTGATCTCCAAGTCACGTGCTGGTATTATCTTATGTGAAAAGGGGTTAAAAGGATTTATTGACCAACATGGTCAAAGATTAGAAGACCTACATCTGAAACATGAGTGTCAACAGCTTGTATTTGTAGACAATCCTAGAGCGGTATTCATCAAAATTGTAAAAAAGATCTATCCCAAGAACGTGAAGACAGGAGTATCTCCCACGGCAATAATATCAGCTACAGCTAGTATTGGTTCTGATTGTTATATTGGAAACAATACCATTATTGGTGAGGAATGTAAGATAGGAAATAATACTGTGATTTCTGACAGAGCAGTCATAGTACAAAGATGTATCATAGGCAATAATTGTATAATTGAACCTGGAGTAACTATTGGAGCAGATGGTTTTGCATATGAGAGGGATAAGAAAACACTAGAGCTTGAAAGATTCCCCCATATAGGAGGAGTCACAATTGGTAACAACGTGGAAGTATGTGCAAATAGTTCTATAGCCCGTGGGTCTCTTTCAGATACAGTAATAGGTGATGGTACTAAACTTGATGCTTTAGTTCATGTTGCTCATAATGTAATAATAGGACGAAATTGCGAATTGACTGCTGGTACTATCATCGGAGGCAGTACAACGATAGGAGACACATGTTGGACAGGACTTAATAGTACCCTCAAGAATAAAATCAAGATAGGAAATAAAGTTATTGTAGGTGCCGGAGCATTGGTAATACATGATGTTCCGGATGAAGATATAGTTGCAGGAGTACCCGCAAAGTCAATAAAGTATAAGGTAACTTCTGATAAATTGTTTCTTATGGCTGGACAGAAACAACAATTCTCAGATGTAAAGACTTAACGGTTCCTGCAGTGAGGTACTATTAGTTGTCAGTTGTAACTGAAAGAATAAGCAAACTCTCTCTTCAAAAATAGTTAGTTTAAGGACATGCCAAGCTCGGAAATGGAACACCTTTCTAATGCAGGCTGTATCTCTGCAGACCCGGATTAATTCTCACTACAGTATGCGCAGCCTGGATTTTTGAGGATCGAATGCAACTCTTTGTGGATAGTTCCTTTCAGAGACTCGTGAATCTTAAATCCATGTGCAGAATCCAATACAAGAATCGAATTCTGGATTCCTACCAAAATGGTCATCATTATCGTTATATACCAAAACAGAGCTTTTTATCTTTAATCAGTCAATGCAAACGAAACTCTCACAGTAATCAGGTAGAATAGCAAGCATACATTGATAATGACCTTCTTCATTTTTGCTTGAAAAGATTTAAAATACTTGGAAAAAGAGAAATGTAGATCTATATTCTTCAATTATTGACTGGATATCCTCCGATCAACATTCCTGGATCCATCATACCCTTCTTATCCATGCCACCCATCAACAGTGCTGATCTTTTGATATATAGACCATAATCTTTTTATTTTATGTAGCTGCCAGGGCAGCAGATAGAATATGAATAATTCTTCATTCATATATACAAGCATTACAATGCTTGTCGCTTTGATGATTGCCATTACGATATCACCCACAAATATAGTGCCAAGGTACGCCCAATCAACACTTGACGCTCCATCAAGTCCTAGTGGTTCACCTGATACCGGTTCTCCGACTGAAACAGGAGCCGCAGATGACGGAGAGAATTTCCAACAATTTATGCAATGTCTATTTGGATCCGAAGAAGATATAACAGGTGCATTGGATGGCACCGGTGAGTCAACTCCGACTGAGCAGGAAATCAGAGACTGTTTTGAC
>JBPCNB010000172.1:0-2079 GCA_051001675.1 Nitrososphaeraceae archaeon
TTGAACAGATTAGCTATTTTTTTATTTAATCATATAATTCAAAGCCATTCATTTTAGGGCTTTTAATATCTAAAAACATTAAATCAAAGGAGTTAAAATAACCGAATAATGAGTAAAAAACGTGAGGATACAAAAAAGTATGCTCAACTTCATGGTATTTTAAGTGAAATGCATCAACTAGAAGATAGATTATACGAAATGCTTGAAGCATGGGACTTTAAGAACTCGGATGATTATTGGAGACTAGCCGACCAATTCCATAACCTTAACATGCAATTGAATAAATCGGTTTGGAAGGAACATAAGGATAGATAGACTCAGAAACTTACATTATGAAGTCTTGAACGCACTGGGATCAGGTTCCTACAGTGAGATAATAGATAGGTTGAGCTTAAAAGGTATTCCTTACATTATTTTTGACTGGTAAGTGGTAGGCTATAACTGAACGTAACTCTCCGTCAGTATTATTTTCAGCCAGAATCTTTCCACCATGGGCTTCTACATTTCGAGTATACAATCCTAAGCCGAGCCGGTACCCTCAAAGGACTTTGTAGCGAATTTGTAAACAGTCTAGGCATTAGTTGGGAGTTATTCTGACTATGTAATACTTATCACGTCACAGTCTCAAACCCTTTACACACTATTTACAAGACTCTACTCGATTTATTATGCTGACTTTGTAATGTCTGAATTTAATGCTGAAGCCTCAAGTTATACTCTCTACACAGTCAAAATATAATGTTCGATGGTAAAAAGAACAGACACATACTTTCAAGTACTCCTGGTACTGAAATAAATCAATTATTTGTTTTGCAGAATTGAATGGAACTTCATGGAACTAGAGTCAGGGGCCAGTGCTTCCTTGTTCATGAGTTAAATAATCTCAAGCTCGAATTTGGTACTTGTTCTCTAAAAAGGTTCTACGGGGAGCCGACCCTCTATCTTGGATTGCTTTTTCTCCCCGACATTCGAATATCAGATAGATTGATTGATTGATTGATTGATTGATTTCGTTTTCTCTTTTTCGTAGTGATAATCTTCATACATTTTCTGGCCTTTGTTTTGTTCAACTGAACGTTCGGCTAATAATGCGACAGAATTAGTATCTTCTTCCATTGGCTCATCATAAGAAGTTGCTTCAGGTTTTTTAACACCTTTGGCTGACTGGCCTCTTCTCTTCGCTATGCTCATGATAACTAAGGCACTACACTCTCGGCTTATTAGCTGTCCTGTTTCCATAATTTTGGGTCCTGCTTCCATTTTTAACTTTCTGCCAGAGATGATAAGAAGAGCCTTCAAAATTTTCCCAACTCCCTTAATTTGAGGTTTAGTTGACTTACAAAATTTCTTTAAGAAAACCGTGGCTTGCGATATTAACCATTGTGCCAATTCCACCGTCCTAGGTCCTCCTTCAAGTACCGCTTTTCTTCCAACAAGTATCACTAGTCCTAACAACAGACGTCCTAGAAAAGCGACGACTGCTTGTGATAGTATTCCTGACTCACGAAGTATACCAAATGCCAGCCCGTTCTTATCGAAAGTCATTCCTCGCTCAGGATTATACAACTTTATGTTTTTAACTTGGCGTGGTTCAAAATGTCTATCAAGTCATTAAGATTAATAGATCCAATATTACCTGAGCAGCGAGTACGCCACAGGGGCTTAGAGATAGAAGTATATCCGATGAGCAAGTCTCAGGCACAAGCTAATGTTTCGTTTTTAAAGAATGTATAATATGGTAAGTAATTGGTTCGCCTATCGGTTCCAGAACGCTTTGAAATAGTGCGTGATTTATGTGGACAGATGCATTCTTAATATATTCCTAGGACTTCTAATTGATTTCCTCAAGATTTCTTCCAATACTTTATAATCTTCGGACTCCCGACTGGGGTATTTGGATCACACTATTCCAAGGATTGTCTTACAACTTTTGCATATACCTAAATCATTGGAAGAGATAAATGAGGCGGGGGATCCTCATGCAGAATCGGGGATTTATTGACCTGTCCCCAATAGATAAAAAGGAGGGTTTCCTTTGTGATACTGTCGGTGGTTGATCTTCTACACTCCTATCTAAAC
>JBPCNB010000173.1:0-1291 GCA_051001675.1 Nitrososphaeraceae archaeon
GGATTAGGTCTAACTATTTGCAAGGGTATTGTTGAAGCTCATGGAGGAAAAATTTGGATTGATAAATCAACTATTGAAGGCACCGTGGTCAAATTTATATTACCTGTTAATGGTTCCGAGGAGAAAATATGAAAACAAAAAATAGTACTCGTGATTAAGGACAGTCAGTATAACTGATCCAACATCTGTTATCTTAAGATGATGGAAATGAAAGTAAGAATACATGAATAGCGTCACAGAAAGTCTGGACATCGTAAGAAACGATGCGCATTGTCAGATTATCTTATCTGGCAATGCCAAATTTCGATGGTTTTGGTATTTTTGGCTTTAAGACAAGCGGGATTTCTGGGAAGCCTTTACTTCGTCCAATCTTCAAGAGAAGAAATTCAAAAAAGCTTTGCGAAGGAAGTTGTCATCCTACAAAGCGATTAAGAGACTAGCTGGTATTGATGGTAAGCGACTCAGGTTTCTTTTGTGATTTTCTTGGACAAGATACTACCAGAAGTCAAGTCGGTTTTACTTAAACATGACAAATTAGTGCCTACTTGAGAACTTTTTCTCAATCTTTTCGAGGGTAAAACAACAATAGTTGATTAGCCCTTGATCCTAGAGTATGAGCAATATGTCTCAGTCGACCAAAACTGAATTCGCTGGAATGATGGCTTTAGTAGCTGCAGAAGGCGATACCAAATTTTAGTGGAATGGATATTCTCCAGACACTAAAGAAGGAGGGCATACTAAAGTCCGAGAATATCATTATATTTACGGCATCCTCCATCACCGATAGAGATATTGACGACTTTGTTGCCTCCGGTGCAAAAGGCATACTTGAAAGGCCAGTATCACTGGACGATCTAACTGAGCTAATAGCGAAATACCGTAATGATGATTAGCTCCATAAGTTTAAGGATTCAAACTGTATTCTCTTAAATTTTAGTTAATTTAATAAAATACATTCTTCATTTGTGAATCAATTTTAATTCTGCGTGGTATCAATTGTTACAAAACTAAAAAGACCTTTTATTAATCACTGTTACCACTTGATCTCTTTTTTTAATAAGGAGAGAGAGTACGCATAGAATCTTATCAAAGCATACACAGGTCTGTAAACAAAAATGATGAATGGCACAAGATAAACATACCTCAGATTGCTTTTGCGAGTTGAGAAAACAATTGCTGTAATTATTACTATCACCTCCTTTATAAAATATATCATCATCATAAAAATCAAAGGATATAGAATTGATTGCTGAAATGTCAAGAAGATATACGCTAAAGATGCCACTCTTAC
>JBPCNB010000174.1:0-18370 GCA_051001675.1 Nitrososphaeraceae archaeon
AGTGAGGATAAATCTCAAGTAACTAATAACCGTTTCAGAAAACTTAGAAACGACGAGAAAAAGCGTATTCTAATAAGACATTCTCTAAATATGACCTTGTCTGCACTAAAATTATGGTAAGTCAAGAAGTTTGTAATAATATAGGAAGTAGTGGAGGTGGAAAAGCAGGATTAAAAATACTTGCTCACATGGTGGGATATATTCAGTAAATCCTAGTTTGGTTAAGGTTGATTTTAGTTCTAGCGTTAATCCACTTGGAATTTCTAAGTTTGTTCTAGAGGCGATACAAAAAAATGCGTTTTCATTATCTTCTACTTATCCTGATACAGAATGCAGAGCTTTAAAGAAGAGTTTATCAGATTATTTAGACAATGACTTGGACGGTGAATGGATCTGTGTAGGAAATGGAGCAACTGAATTAATTCACAGTTTTGCTCAGACTTTTGTAAGGAATAAGGTCATAATCCCTTTTCCAACTTTTTGTGAATATGAAAGCGCATCGAAAAGAGCTGGTGCAGATATTCTGTTCATTCCATTGAATAATTTAACCTTAGATCCCGATGCTATTATCGAAAAAGGGAAGAAGTCTGATGTTATATTCTTATGTAATCCAAATAATCCTACTGGCCTCATGTGTAGCACAAAATTAATACAGAAGATAGTCGAATCTGTCGATAGTTCTACAAAAGTTCTAGTGGACGAGTCTTTCATTGAACTGTCTGACTATAACCCGGATAATCATACTATGATAAACAAAATAAAAGAATTTGAAAACTTGGTAATTTTACGATCAATGACAAAGTCTTTTGGGTTGGCTGGACTAAGGATTGGCTACATAATATGCCATCCAAGGCTCATTAAACGCCTATCTAATCACCAGATTCCATGGAATGTAAATGGATTGGCACAAGCAGCGGGAATAGCCGCTTTGACAGATTTGAACCACCTTAAACAATCAAGGGTACTCATCCAGAAGGAGCGAAGGTTTATACAGGAAATCATAAACAGAAAAATGAATGCATTTATCGCTTATAGATCTGATGTAAACTACTTCTTAATTTATCTCGAAAATAAAAACTCCATAAAGGTTAGGGACTTAATTTTAGCAAAAAAGGGGGTACTAGTTAGAGACTGTAGTACATTTGTGGGCATGGGAGTAAAATATGTTCGGGTTGCTGTTAAAACTCATAAGGAAAATTTGGTGCTACTCGATGCTCTGGAGTCAATTGATAATTGAAGTCAAAATTATCAAAATTATTGATGATTCAAGGAACTTCTTCTGGCTCAGGCAAGAGCACCCTTGTAACTGCATTTTGTAGAATTTTTTCTGACAAAGGCTATCAAGTATCCCCATTTAAGGCTCAAAACATGTCTTCGAATGCATATGTTATCGGCAAAACATCATGCGAAATTTCTCAAGCACAAGCACTTCAAGCATTCGCTTCAAGAAAACAACCAGATGTAAGAATGAATCCTATTTTGCTAAAGCCTCTTGGAAATTATCGAAGCAAGGTTATTTTAAACGGTAGATTTTATTCTGAAATGAATGCAAAAGATTATTATGAAAATTTTGTCTTGCAGGAGGGCTTCTCGAATGTATTAAATTCCTTAAACAGCCTTAGAAAAGGAAACGATCTTGTAATAATAGAAGGAGCAGGATCACCTGCTGAGATTAATATTTCAAAATACGATATTGCCAATATGTTACTTGCTGAAACAATCCATGCACCAGTGTTAATGACTGCAGATATTGAAAGAGGTGGGTGTTTTGCAAGTATAGTGGGTTCCATGCGGTTACTGAAAACAATACATCGGGATTTGGTTCAAGGTTTTCTGATAAATAAGTTTCGAGGTGACCAATCACTTTTGACTCCAGCAATAAAATCTGTCGAAAATATTACTAAAAAGAAGATATTAGGGGTTATACCAAAAATCGATTTTTCTTTACCAGCTGAAGACTCTCTAAATGGTGGTGGTAATCCTAACACCCCCAAAATGACAATAGAATCGTGTAACTCTCAAATTGATCTTATCGCAAAGGCAATAAGGGACAATGTCAACATAGAGAAACTAATGCTCCAAGTGATTAGATAGTATCAAAAGAAAAGAATAGAATACAAAATGATACAAGAATATCTTATTATCGGACTTTTTGGAGGAATTACTATTGATATTCTACTTGGTGATCCACCTAACAAATGTCATCCGGTGGCATGGATAGGTAAACTTATTGGAGTCTTTGTACCCAAACTTAAAGATAAAAAAAAATCTGCAAAGAAAGAAAAACTAAAAGGAACCATTTTTGCGACCAGTTTAATTGTTATTTTTGGGCTTACAATCCATTTTGCTGTATCTGGAACCCTTCATTTGTTTGGAGGATTGGCCATAATTATTACATCTATTTTGATTTTGAAAGTTACAATCGCAATAAGAGGCATGGAAAAACACATTGAGGAAATTGTTGATGATTTAGAAGCAAAAAATCTAAAAAATGCACAGCGCAAGCTGTCGATGATAGTAAGAAGGGAAACAAATCTACTAGACGAACAGCACATCCTTTCTGGAATGATCGAATGTGTAGGAGAAAGTATTGTTGACGGTATTATTTCACCATTATTTTACTATACATTTTTTGGTCCTGCAGGGGCATTTGTATATCGAATCATTAATACACTTGATTCAATGATAGGCTACAAGGATAACTATTACAAGAACATCGGATGGATGTCTGCAAAACTTGACACCTGTGCAAACAGTATTCCCGCAAGAATTAGCGCAATCCAGATAGTCATTTCTGCAAAAATGATAGGTGCAGATTGGGAGAATTCACTTTGTATTTTGGGACGTGACCACGATAAGACTTTAAGTTATAATGCAGGATATCCAATGGCAGCAATGGCAGGGGCCTTAAGAATAAAGCTCGAAAAGATCGGACAGTATTCATTAGGAAACGAATATGAGCCCGCATCAGTCGAAAAATGCAGAATGGCCATCTCTATCATGAAATTAACAACTATCCTCTTTTGTGTCTTTATATCTATTCCTTGGATAATAATATTGTATTATGTCGGATGGTGGCAGATACTATTTGGTATTTAAAGAGTTTCAGGCAGTTATATCATTTCTTACCATAATACCAGTATCCAGAGCATCCTCAATTATTGATATTAACCGCGTTGCAAGTAAAATGTACCTTTTTCCGCTTGTTGGGGCAATAATAGGAATTATGGTTGGGGTTTTAGCATATATAATTTCCTTTTACCTTCCTCCACTTGTATTAGGTTTTATCGTTGCATTAATACTAGTAATAATTACTGGCATTAACCACACTGATGCTCTTGCAGATTTTGCTGACGGCATAATGGCAAAAGGCGGGAAAGAAGTAAAACATAGAGCAATGGATGACCCAGCAGTAGGTTCTTCAGGAGTTGTAGCAGTAGTTCTTTACATCTCAGGAATGATAATAATTCTTTCTAGTTTTACAACTAGTGCGAAGCTGATTGGTAGTATAATTACATCTGAGGTAATCGCAAAATATGTGATGGTAATACAGGCATATAGTGGAGTATCTGCGTGGGAAGGCTTTAGTTCACCATTTACAAAAGCCATGAAGGACAAACGGAAGTTTGTAGTAGCCACAGGATTGACGATCCCTTTAATCTGCTTTGCAACAGGTTTAACTGGACTTGTATCATTATGCGTATCAACTATAATCGCCATGGTCATACATTATTCTTCGAATAAAAGTTTCGGGGGCATTTCCGGTGATGTATTGGGTGCATCAAACGAAATTACCAGACTTTCGTCACTTATTGTCTTACTTTCATTTGCCACATGAAATTAGGAAATTATTATGTTAGCAGTCGTTATGTGTGGTGGGAGGGGAAGCAGGATGGCTCAATCCATTGAAAAGTCATTGTTGAAATTAAGAAATAAAACTTTAATCGAATATGTTCTTGATGCACTGATCGGATGCGGGGGTTTTGAAAGCATAATTGCGGTACCCAGTGTAAATACACCAACAACGAGTACATTTCTATACACTCATGAATATTATACTTCAGGAATAATTAGAATATTGGAAAGTAAAGGCGAAAACTATTCGCTCGACCTGTCCGATGTCCTTGGGAAAATAAAACCAGGTGTAGTCTTTGCAGTATCTGCAGATCTTCCACTGCTAAATCCCGCAGTAATTCAGAGGATCATTGCCCGATATTTACCTTCTTTTCCCTGCACTACTGTTATATTGGAGACATGTTTTGTTAAGAGTTTCGATATTTTACCAAGCTCAATCCTCAGTATAGGAGCAAAGGAATACTGCTACTCAGGCATAGTGATAATTGATTCTTCCAAACATAGAAGCAATTCCAAGTTAGAGGAATATTTTTTGATAATGAATGAAAAGGAGATTGCAATCAATGTAAATACAGTTTTGGAACTCAAAACTGCAGAAAGATTACTTTATCCTTAACAGCCTAATCCCACAGGATTAGACACGAACCATTAAAAGTTATGGCATATGCATTAAAATTTAAGACATTCAAATTGAATATAACAAAATGTAGCTTTTAGATCTGACCTAACAATTTAGTCCAACGCATTTAGTGCTTTACCAAGAATTTTAGCTCTGGCCCCTGTCTTCTCTGCGACAAGTTGATGACAAGAGGTACAGTGAATGTCTGTGGTAGTGTATGTAAAGAGTATCCTCTTTTCTTCGCATTCTGTGCATTGTACTATTATGAAATTGCTACTGGGTTTTGGAATTAATACATTTTTTCTGTGCATATTAATCACAAGATCAAGCTTGAATTTCCAACTTACGCATTCTTATACCTTCCTTCACTGTTTTTCTTTGACAATTTTTGCAAGTATACTTTAGTGTTATTTTCTTCGTCGTTTTAGCAGTTCGTTTAAGCTCTGGAAATTTCTGCCCGCCATAGCCCTTTTTGTCTTCTGCGTGTCTGCGTGCGCCTTCTGCAACCTTTCTATCCTTACCCTTCTTATAAATAGATACTACCTGTGTTGTGTGAGTCTTGCATCGAGGGCAAAACTTGTGGAGCTCCTTTTCCATTTTCATCATAGGCAAAGTTTATGAAGGGTAATTTAAGGACACCGAAGAATAATTTTGAGTGGAGACCCTGGGATATGTGGTAATATCTACTTTTATCTTGTGAAATTATATATTTTATATTACGTAGAGATACAAACGAATATTTTTGACTATTTAGAATAGGCCTCGTTCTACGAATTCTGAGAAAATCTAATATACCAAGCTTTCCATAGGATATGGTAATGGTATTCGGATTAGAAAGTTTAATACAACAAATTGTGCCGGCAACCGTCGAGAGCTTTGGTGTATGGGTACCCTTAGCATTTGGTCTGGTAGTAGGGCTTGCTTACGTTATAGCTTCAGCAGCCAGACGTAGCAGATAGTTCACTTAGTCCTAACTTTTTCTTTCTAGCGATCTGCTCATTGGTCGAATCGAGGTTCCTGCGTGAATTTTTGGCATATAATATTAGGTAGTTGGTATAACTGTGAAGATTGTAGACCATAAGCCAGCCGTCTTAATTTATTAATCAAGCTTGTATGGGAAGCTATTATGAGTTTTGCAGTCAAAATTGGATCTACTAAGGAAAGAAAGATAAGAATTAATTCGGATCAGACGACCATCTTCTTATGGGAGGGAGAAAATGTACTGTCAACCCCTTCTTTGATATCTGAGATGGAAGAGACATGTCGGCTCCTTCTCAAAGAGCAATTTATTTCTGATCCTAATTGGGATTCCGTAGGCACGCTTGTAGATGTTCGGCATATGGCTGCTACTCCTGTCGGCGCAGAAGTCCTCCTCAAATCTAAGATAATTTCAGTAAATGGTAAACGAATTATGTTTGAAGTGGAAGCATTTGATAATATAGATAAGATAGGTGATGGAAGACATGAAAGATTTACAATCGATGTACGTGAATTTAAAGATAAATTTGAACTAAAGCGGAATAAATTGGGGGTATGAGGTATTTATGATGTGTAAAAGTATAAAAGAGGCCTGAGAAGAGTTGTAAATATTCTAATTAGGTGATATATGAAAAATGGCATCAGTTCAAACTACTGCTGGCGGAATGCCAGTCTTAATTTTAAGGGAAGGTACAAAAGAAAACAAAGGCAAAGAGGCACAGAGGAATAATATTACTGCGGCGAAGCTTATTGCGGAAGTTGTAAAGACTTGTTTAGGTCCACGAGGCATGGATAAAATGCTAGTTGATACTGTCGGTGATGTTACAATTACCAACGATGGAGCAACAATTCTCAAAGAGATTGATGTTCAGCATCCAGCAGCTAAAATGATGGTCGAGGTTGCCAAATCTGTTGATAACGAAGTTGGTGATGGAACGACCTCTTCAGTAGTCCTTGCAGGGGCTTTAATAGAAAAAGCAGAAGAGCTAATCAACAAAGAAGTTCATCCTTCAGTAATTGTTGATGGTTATACAGCCGCAGCAGAACAAGCTCTTAAAATATTGCAAAGGATGGCGGTCAAGGTAGATGTGGATGATAAAGAAACCCTGCTAAAAATTGCAAAAACTAGCATGTATTCAAAGCTTGTTTCTGATGATAGTCCGGTTTTAAGCCAGATAGTTGTCAATGCAACAAAACAAGTAGCGGAGAAGACTGAAGGAGGTGACTTGAAGGTGGATTTGGACAATATAAAGGTTGAAAAGAAAGCTGGTGGGTCCATGCACGATACTAAACTAATCAAAGGAATTGTACTTGATAAAGAAGTTGTCCATGCAGGTATGCCCAAGAGAATTGAAGGTGCCAGAATTGCTCTACTTAATTCTGCTCTTGAAATTGAGAAGACTGAAATGAGTGCAGAAATTCGTATCAATGATCCACAGCAAATGCAAATGTTTCTAGAAGAAGAGAACAAGATGCTCAAATCAATGGTTGATAAGATAAGATCGGCAGGATCGAATGTTGTATTATGTCAGAAAGGCATAGATGACATTGCGCAACATTATCTTGCGAAAGCAGAAGTACTTGCTGTAAGACGCGTTAAGGAAAGCGATATGTTTAAACTATCAAAAGCAACAGGAGCCAGGATAGTAAGCAACCTTGACGATCTCGTAGACAAGGATCTGGGTTCGGCTGATTTAGTAGAGGAACGCAAAGTAGAAACAGACAAATGGGTCTTTATCGAGGGATGTAAGAATCCAAAAGCGGTCACAATCCTTGTAAGAGGTGGATCCCAAAGGGTGGTCGACGAAGCTGATCGTTCTGTACATGACGCTTTAATGGTAGTAAAAGATGTCCTTGAAAAACCAGCAATAGTAGCTGGTGGTGGAGCTCCAGAAGCTTACATTTCAAACGAATTAAGACAATGGTCAAACAACCTAGAGGGACGGGCACAGCTGGCAGTTCACAAGTTTGCAGAGGCCCTTGATTCTATTCCATTGGCCCTTGCCGAAAACGCAGGCATGGATCCAATTGATACTATGACAGATTTGCGAGCAAAACAAGGAAAACGCGGTAAATGGATTGGTGTGGATGTTAGGAACACGGTAGTTGCAGATATGTTTAAAGAAAATGTACTAGAACCACTCGTAGTAAAGGAGCAGATCATAAAGTCAGCTACTGAGGCCACATGCATGATCTTGAGAGTAGATGACGTGATAAGCTCAAGCAAGTCCAAAATGCCATCCGGACCACCGGGCGGTATGGGCGGTATGGGCGAAATGGAGTAAATAATTTTCTAAATCAGGATTATTTCTAATCCTGCTTTTACTTACAAAAAGTTACTCAATTCTCTTGCATTCTGCATCTTAATAAGCTATTTTGTACTCTAATTTTACAAAATACAGTCTTGGCTTGCATCTTATCTCGAGAATAGACCAATAGTAATAGTAACCCCTTTCCAAGGACCGGGACGAGTTCTTTGAGTGAGGCAGTCGACCTCGTATCATGATTTTATGATCTCCCTGCTTGGGCATTGGATATGGATTCTTACTCCATCTGAGTCAATATGATAACTCTGTTTTTTTGACATATAGTGCATATAAAACACTCATCAGCTATGTTAAAGTGCCTATCATGGAATGTTTAGCAGGCATCAGAAAAGTACTGAAGTCAGCTTGAAATTTACTATGAGAGTTGGTGTCATTGCCTGTTATAAGATAATGTCCTTGCGTGTTCCCATAGTTAGTTATGATTCCCTTTATTTTGCATTTGCTTGTGGTCATTGAACCAGTTTTCAGATATCTGAAAAGCCTCCAGTGTTACAAGTAGCACGTGGCTATGCCGGATTAGCTGTTACTTTTAAGAACGAGTTTGTCCTTGTCGACGGCAACAGCTGTAGTATTACTTAGCAACGGAGTGTGCTGGTGGGCGCTCGATGCTCCCATTCTTCGGGCCTCATGTAGAATAATTTGTGCTATATACAGATCTACTCCGACTTTGAATGAAAGATCTGTTATAGTACTGTTGAGTATAGAGTCGATAGTAATAAATCCTGCATTAATTAGAGACTCCTTGATTCCACTAGCCAATTCTAATAGCTGAATTTCTGACTCCAACTGTATTCTTACTATAGATTATCACTTATAACTAATATTTTAGATTGTTCTATGTAAATATATTTTAAAACTCCGATTGGTTAAGCCCGCACCACTACCTCCCTCACCCCTCTTCTATTTTTTTATCCCCGCCATAAACCGATTGGAGTTTGTTAAAGCAGTAAAAAGAAATTAAGCAGGTTGTAGGTAAAGATAGAATATGATTAAATCTACTATTATTTAGCTTGGCTCGCATAACAAACCCCCTACGCTCATTGAGTCTGCCAGTCAAACTGAGGGCTATGTAATAAATTTGACGATGCAATTAATCAATCATATTTTCATATTAGGATGGTATGTGATAGAGGGTTCATAATATGTTCAAAGGTAGAAAATCAAGAGGATAGTTCAGAAGGTGCAATTCTTTACTCTTTAATTTCGATAACATTAGTATACATGCATCTGCAAAGTTACATCTCCTGCCTTTCTGTCTTCGAACCTTTTCCTACTTAATCCAGTAATAGGTTCTTTGCAACAATATGTCATCAAACGACATTATTATATAAGTTGTATAATCCATTATTCAAGAGTAATTCTAGCGTGCTTCTATCATAGGTTCTCTTGTAACCGCTGACTGTCTAACATTTTTATAACGCGGAACGTAACTTTTCATTTGCATGACAAATAAAGTCTGCGTACTTGGCGCAGGTAGTACAAGATATGGTAAATTAGATGAAAATATTATAGAAATTGCGTTGGCTTCAGCAAGAGATGCCATAAATTCTGCTGGTATTTCACCGAGCGATATCCAGGCAGGATATATTTCGAATGTTTTTGGGGTTTCCGACAAGCAGGTTCATATGGCTCCGGTAATTATGAGCAATCTGGGAATTCCGTATGTCCCTGGTCTTACAATAGAATCTGCATGCGGATCGGGTTCCATAATGTTTAGGGAAGCCTATGCAAATATAGCTGCAGGTTTTTATGATTGTGTTTTGGCCTTAGGTGTTGAAAAGATAACTCATACTGGAACTGTCCAGAGCACCACTTTATTCTCATACTGTTCTGACTACTTTTATGAAGGAGGCAATGGTGCATCGTTTCCAGGGTTATTTGCATCAATCGCTAGGGCCTATATGGCTACACACAAGGCTAATGAAGAAGACTTGGCCCATGTAGCAGTAAAGAATCACGAAAATGGATTACTTAATCCAAAGGCACATGTCAGAAAAGAGATTACAATCGATGATGTATTAAAATCTCCAGTTGTAGCATCACCTTTAAAGCTTTACGATTGCTGTCCATTTTCAGATGGAGCATCCGCTGTGATTCTCTGTAATGAATCCTTTGCCAAGAAAAGTAGCAGGCAATATGTTGAAGTTATTGGTTCGGGCCGAGGAGCTTCACCGGCTGCTGTTCAAGGACGTGACGATATTACTAGCATTCCAAGTACGGTAAATGCAGCCCATCAAGCATACAGAATGGCGAAAATCACACCGAGGGATATTGATTTTGCTGAAGTACATGATTGCTTTACAATTGCAGAGATAATTGATATTGAAGACTTGGGATTCTTTCAGAAAGGAACCGCTGCTCATGCAGTAAGGGAGGGAGCAACTCGCAGGAGTGGAGAAATCCCTATTAATCCCTCTGGCGGATTGAAATCAAAGGGTCACCCGATTGGTGCTACAGGTGTAGGTCAAGTAGCTGAAGTATTCGAACAATTTACTGGTAAGGCAGGGGAAAGAACTATCAAAAATGCAGAAATAGCTTTAACTCATAATTTTGGAGCGACTGGCGCAAGTGCAGCAGTTCATATTTTTAAAAGGGTGGAATAAGATAGTAAATGTCCTCACAGCCAAACCGGCAGGAACCACTCAGCTCGAGGGAGAAGTTTATAACATCTGCAAATAGGGGAAAAATAATTTCCAATAAATGTTTGAAGTGTGGTCATATTATGGTCGGGACAATTTATTATTGTGAAAAATGTCACGGGAGTGATTTACAATCCATCGAACTGGAAGGAACTGGCAAGGTAGTAACTTATACAATACAAGCTGTTGCTCCAGAAGGATTTAACGACATTGGAAAGCCTTACGCATGGGTTGTTTTCAAAATAGATAACACAGCTTTGAAAGTATCAGGAATTCTAATTGGAATCAAATCACCTGCTGATTTACCACTCGGATCAAAAGTTAAAGTAGAGTGTTTCGATGTAAAATATGGACTCGAATTACAAAAGCTAAGTCAATAGTCAGGACATTTCATATTAAAACAAAATTGTTACGAAAAACTAAATTTGCAGTTCTGTCTTGAACCCTTATACTCGCATATATTTAATTACAAATAAAAAGGCTGAATATCCTTGCTTAACCGGAGATACAGCTACTGAACCCACATTCTATACACATATTGCATCCTTCAGTAATAATTAATCTTGCTTTGCAGGATGGACACACTTCCTCTAATTGCTCGTTATTCAGAGAAAAAGGCTGTAAAGTCTTTCTTGAGGATTCAATTTGTTTTGGAGAGGAAATATCTTCCTTATCGGCTCGATCTAGCGATTCTGTTTCTCTAAAAATCCCTTCAATTTGCTCTTTGATATATAACTCCGACATATTCGTACGTAGGTAATCAATAGTATATTGGCTGGGTTTTACGATGAATTTCCTTTCCTTTGTATCATTACCATTAATATGTAGAACCTGTTCATGCCTGGAACCATCTCTGTATACTGTTACGCCTTTAAGACCGATCTCGTGCGATAGCAAATATGCACATTTTACATCTTCTGCAGTAGTATCGCCTGGCATATTAATCGTCTTTGCAATTGCATTGCTTATCCACTTTTGCCACACTGCTTGAGCCATTATATGATCAGTCCAATGTACATCTATTGCAGTAACAAATATCCTCTGAATCCATTCTGGAATTTCGCTTAGACCTCGTACAGAACCATAGTTGTTAGCGATCTTCGTCAGTATGCCGTCATTGTATAATCCATTTTCTTTCAAAATACTCTCGAAAATCTTATTGGTATAGAAAAATCTGCCTACTGTAACGCGCTTCTCAAACACTACCGCAAACATTGGCTCGACACCATTCGAAGTATCAGCTATCATAGACAGAGTACCTGTAGGAGCAATTGTCGATGTCCATGAATTTCTAATTCCATACTTTTGGATCTTTTCAATTAGAGAACCCCAGTCATATGAGTGTGTTTCTTTAGGTAGCTCATAGTAACCTGCAATAGGAATTTTGCCTTTAACATAATCCGTTTCTTTAAATAGAGGGAACGAACCTCTTGATTTAGCAAGGGCGACACTTTCTTCCATACTATAATAGGATATTGCTTCTGCTAATTTATTCATGAATTCATAACCATCTTTTGAGTTATAAGAAATTCTCAGTAAGAAAAGTAAATCTGCCATGCCCATTATTCCAAGCCCAATTCTTCTTGTTAACTTTGTATTGATATCAATCTCTTCCACGGGATAATTATTCATATCAATTACATTATCCAAGAAGCGAGAAGATATTCTAATTGCTTGTTCATATCTTTGCCAGTCGAACTCATATGACCCGTCAGCCCTTCGCTTTACAAAATTTGCAAGATTAATTGATCCTAGATTACATGATTCATAAGGATAAAGCGATTGTTCTCCACATGGATTTGTTGCCCTCAGTGGCCCGCCCTTCGCAACGATGGAAGGATTATACTTGTTGATATTATCAAAAAAAATAACACCAGGTTCAGCACTCTTCCATGCGCTAAATGCGATTAAGTCAATTAACTGATGGGAATCAATCTGTTTTACAGGTTCATGAGTTCTTGGATTGCGGAGAGTATATTTGTGATTATCTTTATTCGTTAGTGAATGCCAGAAATCTCCCCAGATTCCAACGCTGACATTAAAGTTCTCGAATACGCCAGGTTTTGTTTTAGCTGTAACAAACCTTTCAATATCTGGATGCCATGCCTCTAAAATGCCCATATTTGCTCCACGTCTCTTACCTCCTTGCTTTACTACGTCTGTGATAGTATCAATAATTCTCATAAATGATGTTGGACCTGACGCAACACCTGAGGTGGAGGCAACAATATCACCTTCAGGTCTTAGGTCAGAATAATTTATCCCTACCCCACCACCGGATTTGAAGATCATGGCTGCATCAGTAGATGACTTCATAATTCTGTACATATCATCTTGCATGTCAAGGACGAAACAAGCTGACAACTGACCCAGTCTTGCTCCTGCGTTCATCAAGGTAGGTGTGTTTGGAAGGAAATCCCTTGATACCATCAGATCATAATATTCTCTAATCCTTTCTTCATACTGTGCTAATTTGCCCTGCGCTATTAACTTAAGTATTTCTTTAAAACTTAATTTCATATGTCCTTGCTTTGCTAGATATATGGAAGGTCGGATCAAAGACTCAAAATGATATTTATTCAGATAATAGTTACCAATTTTTAGCTTTAAGTCAAAATCATCTATTTTAGCATAATATTTTTCCGCTTCTTCTATACCTTGGTTGTGCCGCCCTACTATATCAAACAATCGTAAATCATGCATCGTATCAGGAATAGCTACTAGGATAGCTACTCGCTCAAACATTTGCTTTGGCCCCTCGATAATCTCATTATTGTTATCCCTAAGGAGATATCGCGCTGCTAAAACGCGAAGAGAATTAACATCGAATACTTTGTCTACCTCATCGAGATCTTTTTTGTTTAGAATTTTCATTTTCTCATCTCGAATTTTGCGTCTCTCGTGTCTATACAGAATATATGATTTTGCGGTATCAGACAAGCCTTCTTCAATGAGTATGGATTCTACTATATCTTGTACATCCTCAACGCTGGGAATAGCAGATATTTCAGTTGAGCTGTACCCATGTTGAACCATCTTTTGTACTACTTTATTGGTTAAAGCCTCTGTTAGGTGATAATCGGGCTTGCCCGTTGCAACTAATGCTTTATATATTGCGTTTGAAATCTTAGACTTGCCAAAATCAACAACTCTTCCGTCTCTTTTTCGTATGCGTGTTATCAAATTCTCCTTTGAGTTATTAAATTCTGTAGTTTCGGCCATCCCTAGTAATTAGGAACCATGTGATTAACTTAAAAGCATTATTGTATCAAAAAATAATGTTGCTAGGGTGTAAGATTGAACAGAAAGACCAACAGACTCACTCGAGTTGCAGACTATCTTCTCCATGCCGCTTAAATTAGGCGAGCGCATCACCCACCAACTACAGCTCGTATTGTAAGATAAAAATAATGGTTCAAGTATTATTGTACAAGAAATTAGTATCCAGAATCTCATCCATACATGTTGTTATTATTGACAGTCTCAATTAAAATATTAAGAATGGTAAATAAATTTGTAGGAGGCTCTCATATTGACAGAGGTAGTAAATAAGGTGACGTGCAAAATTCACACCTTCCGCTGCCATCTTTACCTGACCTTTTACCACAGTTATTGCATATCATATGCTTAATCACTGGTCGGAAAAATTGTAAATCTGATGCGGCGTCGATTGCATTCCTCATGTCCATTTCTGAGGAAAGATCGTTTGCATCAAGATTTACTGCTAGCCCTCCATTTAGTAGTTTATCGATTGAATTGCATTTATCAATTATTGAACGTGGTTTGTTATCATCATCATGGGAAATTAATTCTCTGCCATTAATTGTTAATCCCTGCGAATATGCGAGTTTGCCCTGCTGGGATGACATTAAAGAAGTCTTGCCGTACTTATCCGAATCCAAACTTGCAAATCTGTTGGCACTATCATCATATATCATAGCTATCCCTACACAATCCTCGCCCATTTGTCTACCTTGGTCTGCTGCGACATCGACAGCAGTCTTTAACACTTTCTGCAGAATTTCTATTCCGCCTTCATTAATATCATGTCCTAAAATATCATGCACAGATTCCTTAGCTCCTGTAAGATTAATTACAATATTGCTTGTTCCAAGCTGCATGAACTGTGTGCTGCTGGCGAGTGTAGGTAACATACCCTTTCGCATGAGATCGATAAGCGCCTTCTTTCGTATTGACATTGCAGATAATGCGGGTTTTATCATTAGTGCAAGCCTTGCTCGAAAATACGTTTCGTCCTTATTAGATTGGTATGCAAGTCTTGGAAGATTAATCGATAATGATTGTAAAGTTGCTATTGTACCAGACGAAACCTTATTACCTATAAATTTGTGAACACCATTCAAACTTCTTGATTCTTTTTTTAAGATTGATATGAGCCCACCAGTGCGTATTATAGATGCTATCTTCGCAGAATAATCTGTGAGATTATCTTTGCTGTTAAATTTTAGTGATATTCCGATTCGAGGTACTGCGGTAAGATGGAGGTAGTTGTTATAACTATCAAGTATTGCACTTGTCAACTTGGAATTAGACTGATCGTCTATATCGAGATTTATAGTAGTAATTGGAAGCCCAAATATAGAATTCAAGGAATATGATGGCGCTGCAGAAGATGCCAATAATGCCCTTGTAAGCAAGGTTACTACTTCTCGCGAGTCTGCTATTCGATTTAGTAAGGGAATAATTCCATCTAGTACAATCTCTGTCGAAGACTCTCTGCTCAAGAGTGAAACCAATATAGGAATGGCAGTTGCCAACTCGTCAATATTATTTATAGAGGATAGTCTTGAGACACTCAAGTAATTACCTTTAAGATCTATGCCCGTTTCAGCAAGATGGGCAAGATCCAAAAATACGGTATCTGGAACCAACCCCCATATTCCACTATTAGATATGTTTATTTCCCCTGCCAAGTGCATGTCTGCAATATCTTTTGGCAGGGTATTGAGTACTAAATGCTCTGAAAATATGGATTGTGCAGCTTTAGTCATTACATTGTCAATTCCATTCCCGGCCCGGTCCATATTATTTAATAGTTCAAGAATATCTGACGTAGGCAATCCCAGCCTTGCTAGCTTATTTCTATATTCTTCCAGCCCATGTTCAATCAATACAGAATTCACGGTCTCCCGAATTAATGATGAAGTAAGATATGCGGTCTGGAATTTGTATACTTTATTCTCTACTTCTTCTGTAATTTTATGGGCTTGCTCAAGCGGCATATTTGCCTCTCTAACTAGAGATTGAACTATCTTATGTGAATTAAATTCTTCAATTGAATGTCTGCTTGTCCTCACATACATTTTCCCACTTTCAATTATCGATCTTTCCTCTATCTGTCTTGCTAAGCTAAGCACCAACTTGCCCAGATTAGTTATAGTGTAACGCCGTTCAGCCTTGTTTAGAGCAACAAGCGATTGCCTTAGCAGCTTCCTTAGATGGTATGCAAACTTTCCAGATTCCTTCTTAGATTTGAATCCTGCAAGTGATTTTAACTCAGAATATGTAAGCGGTCCTTTCGAGTTCAAAATGCGAAGAATATCTATTCTGTTTGGACTAGCCATAACAGAAAAAATCATTCTTACCCGTTTTGAAGCGGATTCTAAGATTCCATCCCGCCTAGATTCTGATTGAAATGAATAATCATGACTCAACTGTTCCATTGCCTCGATATTCTACCTAAATGATTAAAACTACTTTGTAAATTATATTTTACTATTGATATAGCAGAACCCTACTCAAGTATAGAGCGAATGTCTCTTCAGTTTTAACCTATTAGCCTTCTATCATTACTCTTTTTTCGTCCAGTACAGGTGTTTCTGTTTTTCCCTTCACTGTAATTTCTTCTATGGCAGCTGGAATTTCTGGGAGCCTTCCTCTTGCTTCATCTTCCAGTAATCCCTCGACTTCATTAAGTATTGAAATAGCCTCGCTGTCCATAGAGGTGGGAACCTTACCTATATCTAATTTGAGGTTAGAATTGACTAGAACATCAGAAGTTATTGAACTTACTTCGGATACTATTCCATTGGCACTTGGGACGACGTTTGAAATGTCTCTCTGAATGTCTTTGATCAGTTCAACTGTTGGATTAATTGTTTCCATCACTACTGCGAATTCATTGATAGTACTAAAGCGAATTACCACCACTTCCAGTGCAAGGCTTACATTCTGTGTGGTACGTTGAACCCTACGAACATTTGAAAGCTCATTTGCTAGTGCCTTTGCACGAGAATTATTTCCCGACTTTATATTCAGTGCTATCTGATGTCGAAAATCTTTATCCATTGCGGCAAACTTTTTGTCAAGCATTCGTAACCTAGAAAGCTGACTATTCACCACGTTCGTTGCTCCCGCGATGTCATTCTGAAATTGCTGCCGCTGTCTATCCATGTTCCAACTAAATTAGTTATCTGGAAATGTTAAAATCCAATGTCAAACTCTGTGTACCAAAAGCTGCTATAGAGTTAAGCTCTAATTTTCTCACTATTCAAATAGCGAGGGACTTGTAATATTACAGCATAAACCACTCACCTAATGTCTCCAGGAGAATATCAAAATATATCACAAAAAAGTCTTGATCTACAATGGATTTTCATTCAACACTAAAGCAAGTAGGGCTGCCCTTAATTCTCGGCCATAAGCAGCCTGTTTAAAATATATTGCATTATCTGTAGAATCAACAGAATGTGATATCTCGTCCATTCTAGGCATAGGATGCATTATGGATACATTGGATTTTGCTCTTTCCAGAACGGATCTATCGATAGTATATGTACCTTTAACTTTCTCATATTCCTGCATATCAGGAAAACGCTCCTTTTGTATTCTGGTTACATATATTATATCGAGCTTAGACAAAATGTTGTCGTCAAGTTCCGTATGTTGAAAAATTTTTAAGTTATTAGATATATCATCGATGGATTCTCCTCTAATATGTAATGTGGGAGGCGAAATCAAATGAACTGTAACATTATAGTTCGCTAAACCGTATAATAAAGAATAAACTGTTCTACCATATTTTAAGTCACCGACAATCCCTATCGTAAGGTCATCGATTTTCTTTTTTTCTTTTAGAATTGTATATAGGTCAAGCATTGCCTGTGTAGGGTGTTCTTCACTTCCACTGCCTGCATTTATTATAGGGTTTTGTGATAATTCGCCAGCAAACCTACTTGAACCATCCAATGTGTGTCGTAGTACGATAACGTCAGAATAAAGGTCCATTATTCTTATAGTGTCTGCAAGGCTTTCGCCTTTTTCAATTGAGGACGACTTGGGATCAAAGATTCCGATAGAACTTCCTCCTAGTGATGCCATAGCTGCCTCAAAACTCATTCTCGTTCTAGTGCTTGGTTCATAGAAGATATATCCTAGTATTCTTCCGTTACCAAGCTTGCTTTTTTCATTGGGTTGTAGAGAACTTATCTTATCGGTTGCAGAGAATATATATTCAAGGTCTTGACGAGAAAAATCTCTAATTGAAACTACATCCCGATCATAGAGGCAATTTTTAGACATTTATCCACTTGTCCCTCGTTACTTTAATTAAAGCAGGTATTTTAGAATGTTTATACACTTATAGTCACATGGATACCAATCCCACTGTTTGCCACACAAGAAATATTGAAAAAGATGTAAAATTATGCCTCATAACGGGCATATTCTGGGCTTTCATATTCAACTCAAGAATTCTATTGATATGGATTCCATAGGTTCATATTCACAATTTGACAAAAAACTGTACTTGCCAATTTTCAGATATGACGTATATAAGAGCCCCAATATTGGACTATTTGCAAAGGCCAACGATAGGACTATAATATTACCCCTTGGCTTTGCAGAGACAAAGACAAAAAGACTAAAAGAATATCTAGAAGTCCAGCAAGTCTCTGTATCCATTGCAGGAACTAGACTTATTGGTGCCATGA
>JBPCNB010000175.1:0-1541 GCA_051001675.1 Nitrososphaeraceae archaeon
ATTGAAGGAGCTGCAATGGCAACAAGGGGTAGTTTTGTTATTTTTTAGCATTCTCTAACTTATTCACGGTATTATTATATCTAACAGGTTTTCGCAATTTTGACTTCTAGTATAAATTTAGGTATTATAATTATTTTACTTAAATAGTATTTCTAACGACATTATCTTTAATTTCAGAAAATACTAGTATTCTTGATAAGTCCTATTCTCGTTATCTGCTCCTTTGCATTTCTAAAGTGAAATTTCACTCTACTGCTTTTATAGACTATGGAAAAGAGAGGATAATATCACTAGATCCAATAATTTTGATATATAATGATATTATTAAAAAATATAATTCTAATTTATTAATGCACTGCTCCATGTACAGTAAACCATGAGTTCATCATATACTAATGTGGAGATAAGAGGTGAGGGCTGTGCTAATTACTGTATCACAAGCTCATATCCTCAGATTGGCATTGTATTATAGTTAATGAGGTCATTATTGAATGAAAAATTCAACTTCTTTTAACTTGGGAAACTTAACAATAAGAGATCTTTCAAAAGGTATTTCCTCTGGAGATGTTTCTCCTGTGGATCTTGTCGAAGTCAGTTTACAGCGAATTACCAGGCTAAATCCAAAGCTTAATGCTTTCATTACAGTTTTAGAGAATTCAGCAAAGAAGATGCAAGAAATGCCGAGCTTGAGATAAAACAGGATAAATACAAGGGACCTCTACATGGAATTCCCATTTGTTTAAAGGATCTCATCTATGTCAAAGGAGTAAGAAGTACTAGCGGTTCAAAGATACTGTCTGATTTTGTCCCTGATTATGATTCTACTGTATCGCGAAAACTCAAGGAGGCTGGCGCGATCATTATTGGAATGAATAATACCCATGAATTTGCATGTGGTTTAACCAATATTAACCCTCATTATGGCTCATCAAGAAATCCTTGGAATAGTAACAGAATGTCTGGCGGATCTAGTGGGGGATCTGTTGTGGCAGTTAGTGCTAGAATGACACCAGCTGCGATTGGCACAGATACGAGCGGATCTATACGTGTTCCGTCTTCGCTTTGTGGTGTATTTGGGCTCAAACCCACCTATGGAAGAGTAAGTAAATATGGAGTCATGCAGCTAGCTCCATCTATTGATCATGTAGGCCCAATAGCAAGAAGCACATGGGATATAGCAGCAGTCTTGCAAGCTATAGCTGGTTATGATAAACAAGACAGTTCAACAGCTGATATACCAGTTCCCGATTATGTTAAACTTATTTCCGAAAAAGAAGAATCAAAAGAATACAAATTGGCAGTTCCAATAGAATTCTTTTTCGATTTAATAGATTCTAAAGTAATGCGTCTATTTGAGAAATTTGTCGAAAAACTTCATGACTGTAGAATATCTATAGAGCAGGTGAAGATAGAAAAGACAGAAAAGATAATTGACTCTTGGCAAGCTATAAGGTTCGGCGAATCAGCAGCTGTGCATAGCAACTGGATGAAATCCAGACATAGTGAGTACGGAAAAGATGTTATAACCATGCTGGAGAAGG
>JBPCNB010000176.1:0-1072 GCA_051001675.1 Nitrososphaeraceae archaeon
GAATTCGAGTGCACAACCATCTGCAAGTCAAAACGCTAGCTCCGTAATTGGAGAACTGAGTGGAGGTCAAATATCCTCTGGCAAGGTAACAGGCGGTAACCTAACTAAAGGTACTGTTACAGGCGGCCAGGTAGAAGGAGATAAAGTAACAGGAGCCAATATTACAGATGCAGAGGTAGATATGGCAGACATAACAGGGGCTAATCTGACAGGAGCTCAACTGAAAACAGGTAGTGAAGAAGCAAGTACGGAAGGGCCATTAAGTAAGGTACCCGTCATAGGTGAGACATTAGAAAAGATTAATCCCTTCAAGTAGGGACAACGATAAGTTTTCTCTTCTTATTTGTTACAATGGTATGATAAATATCCCGAAAAATTCATCTCCTTGTTTTGCTCTCAGTGGAGGTCTACTTCTTCTAGTTATGAGGAATGCTTTTGTATTCATGAACTAATTTTAGAATTATTAAATATAAGAATTGCATAATAGAACGATAAATAGAAAAGTGTTGGTAAATGATCCTTTTTGATTACGATTGAGATTATCTTTACCATTTGATTTTTTCTTTCTTTACTAACACAATAATGTATGAGTATAGATGTACAAATATACAAAACGGCCTGTAAATAAATACCATAAAAGGACTTATGTAGAGATATCTAAGAACATGTGGTCTCGACGACAAAATGCCAGAAGCAACAAACGCCAAGATTTCAGTAATAAAATATAAAATAATAATAACTGCAAATGTATATTGCAGTCCTTGATCAAATCCCTTAAAGACAATATGAGTAATCACTATCAATCTAAACCAAAGTAAGAAAATATCGAGGGCAAACATATCAAATAGTGCAAATATGAATATTTTTCTAAAAGACACGTTTCTTGAAGATATGGCCTCTCTGTGTTTAATTAGAGTGACTATGTTGCCAGTATTCCATCGCAACCTTTGTTTTATCCACGCCCTCCAATTACCCGGACAATATGTCCTAGCAACAGCCTCAGGAGCATACATGACTTTTCCACCAGTTTTATACAGCTTAAATGTGAGATCTAAATCTTCTACAATACTAT
>JBPCNB010000177.1:0-2809 GCA_051001675.1 Nitrososphaeraceae archaeon
ATCGAGAGTGAACTCAAACAGATCTGATGAACCGTGGTTTATTCCAAAACCATGATTTTTTTTAGTACCACCTCCGTTCCATTCGGGCGTCTCTCCTTGTTGGATGATTTGAAAGATTTTGATCCTAACCTTTTTCTTATTCATATCTTGTTCAATATAGAACTCTATATCGAGCCTTGGATGACCTGACCCGTAAACCATTGATCAAAAAACCTGTGCAAACTCTTTCCGGATATGTCTTCGACGATATTGAGAAAATTAGCGGTCTCGACGCTCTGATTCTTGTATATATCAAGGTAAGCATATAGCATTTTCCTAAAATCATTGTCGCCTATGTCACTTCTTAACATGTGCAAAATGCAACTACCTTTTTCGTAAGAATGAGCATCAAACAGATCGTCTGGGTGTTTGTAAATTCTCGTTACAATTGGTCGCTCATAACTCGTTCTTGTCTCCTCAAGATATTCGTCTGCGATCTGAATTACTTTATAGCAGAATTCATCAAATCCTCTAACACTCTCCCAGTATAACGCTTCACAATATGTTGCAAAACCTTCATTAAGCCAAATATCTGCCCAATCCCTGCACGTTATTAGATCACCAAACCATTGATGAGCCAGCTCATGAGAGATAACGTCAATGTCTCGGGTATAGTCGATTGCTGCTATATCGTTATGCAAAATATATTTTGTTAACGTCGTACAACTTGTATTTTCCATACCACCTAATTCGAATTCTTCCACGGCAACTTGTGAATACCGTTTGTAGGGGTACTCTAGCCCAAAGTATCCTTCAAAGAATTTCATTATTTTTGGGGTGTTTATAAAGGTCAGCATAGCGTCTTTTTTTGGTATTTCTGATGGCCAATAATATGATAAGGGAACGCCACTGCTCCTGTTTTGCTTAATACCGTTATGATTATATTCACGAGTATAATCTTGGTGTTCTTGAGCAAATTTACCTATAACAACAGATGTAAGATATGAGGGTGTAGGGTTTGGCTCGGTCCATGTCCAAGTATTCCCATCCTTTTGTGCCAGTTCGCCATTTGATAATACTATCAAATCATTTTCTGAAACTAGAACTTTGATTTCTCGAGGAAATTTGACTTGAGGATCCTCAAGACATGGAAACCAATATTTTGCTTCTAATGTTTCTCCTTGAGTCCATGCCTGTTTTGATGAGGTGCTATGAGTACGCGTAACAAAAGTAAATCCGCTTCTAGGTTCGCGAATTTTCCGAACTCCGTCCTTGCTATAATATCCAGCTGAGTATCTTATTTCAAGATCAATCGTGTTATTCTTATAAAACGTCCTTCCTAACTTGATAATTAATTTGTCGTTCTTCTGTAACACATCAAAATAGGCCACAGGAATATCAGCACAAGAAGAAGTTATTTGGTATATATCCAGTTCTGCCATGTCTAGCTGGATTTCATTAAGTTGCTTGCGAGCAGTAATTCTTAATTTCTGTACGCAATCTTTGAGTGTTTTAGAACCGAAATCTGGTCTTATTGTGAGCCACATATAATCAATAGTAAATGATAATACCTTAGGGTAATGCGCTGTGCTGCCCAAATAACTAAATTGCTTTGTTTGAGGATGACTATTAAAATTTTTCATGCCGATTAGAGCATTCTACTTCTTTAGTTTCTTTGAAATGGCCATTTGTATTTTCGCTTGAATTTCTTCTCGTGCAGTCATTATATCCATTTCTGAAGTTTCCTTTCCTTTGTGAATCTCTTGGCTTAGCAGATCATACTCCCATTTCGTAACAGCTCTGTCCAGCACTCTTTTTTCTTCTTTGTTTACTTTATACATTTTCATAATAGCGATGTGTGAAAAATCTTGTCCATTCAAAGCACCATGAAAATGTATACTATTAGCTGGAATAAGTACCGTATCGCCTTCGTTTAGAAATGTGATACTGTTGATGTCGACCACAGATTTTGACACGCTGCTCCCCTCTACAAGCCCGACAACCCCTCCTCCTTTGGTAGCAATGAGAATTTGATCTGACTCATGGTAATGTAACGAAGTTAGCGCGCCGTCATTGAATGTAACATGATACATCTCTTGTTCTGGAGAATTTTCTTCGCTCAGTAACTCTCTTATAATTACTTTACCAGTAAAATAATTACTGTTTACATTTTTCTCTTTAGCAGTATGTATATTATATTTCTGCACAACACTCATTCTTTACTCTCTAGTCCACTATAATAAATATTTCAAAAGTGAAAATATTGGAATGGATCTCGAGAGTATACGTACGTCAAAATTTAGAGAAAATTGTGAACTTCATTCAATAATAATTATCAAATATTAAGACGGGTTATGAGGACATCTGCGGTCCTGTTTAATTTATACGACATTTGATTTTAATACGACCATTCTAACCCTATGATAATTACTGGAATCTTGTTAACATTTTTGGTGTATGCAGTTTTTGTATTTAACAGATGAGCAGTGGCTAATTCCTAATGCTGGAACGTCGTTTAGTTAACTGACTTTGCGATAATAGGACCAAATATTGACCATCTAGTTGGTCATTCAATCGTTAATAGCAATGCACCCATTTGATAATTTATCAGTAGAGCCGAAAACCGGAGTTACTCCGGAGTAACTGGAATAACTCCGAGTAGAATCCTGAATACACACATCTCTCCATTGTCGCACGACCTTGTAAGTGAATTACGTTACAAATAGCCGCTAGCGAGAATTTTTCTATAATAATTCCACACTAAAAACATACAGTGAGTAACAGACACGAAAAAGTGTTAAAAAGGAAGTGAATTTACACAACTCGACAT
>JBPCNB010000178.1:0-4962 GCA_051001675.1 Nitrososphaeraceae archaeon
TCGTTCGGCAGGGGTTCTTTCTTATGAGGAAATGTTTAGACGTCTCAAAGAAGATATAGAGAATCATCGGGCAGGATCTAAACGAGCGTCAGGAGAATACAAAGATCCTACGGTTTCCCTCGTGAAAATGGTGGTTGATCGCCAGCTAATATTTGCAAAAGCTCTTCAAATTTTCTATGATGTATTGCAAGTGTACGTGATACGTTCTATATGTGAATGGCCTTTTAAAATCAAGAAGGATCGTAAGTCACTAAGTGAATTAACTTCTCTCTGTTTTAACAGGTTAAATCAAATTCAGGTCAAAACACTAAACATAATCTTGGATGCACCATTCTATCAAACAAGTGAGGGCCATGAAGCAGGGGAGACTTCATTTTATCAGGAGCAACTAATCAAAGCTATGGATGGATTACACGATCTTGAAAGTACAAGCAGGTATTTTATTGAATTAGGATTATCAGATGAAGTTGAACCTGTCATAAAGTTTGTATCTAATATCAAACAGGGATTACAATCTTCGCCTAGCGAACAAATTGCAACAACGTAGTTCAGTTGCTATTTACAAAGCAAAGGGCATCAGATTGTTACTTATTCTTTAATTTCCTATCCGCCAATACTTCTGGCTTTATATGTGCTAATTTTGGATTCTTCTGTATCAGTGACATGATTTTACTAAACTGATGATCCATTTCTTCACGCACTGATTTCATATCTTGTTCATATCTTCCTTTTAATTCTGTATTCTCACGTTCCATCAAATCTAACCTATTTTGCAGGTCAGCACCCCTTCTCTCTAGACTAGATTGATCCAAGAACGTCAAGTATGGTTCGATTTTTTTGAATAGTTCAAATTTGTCCTTATCTGACTTGCGGTAATATGTGCTACCTGAATGACCGATGTACCACTCTGAATAATCACTATACCCCAAGTCACTTATCGTAGATTTCACAAATCGTCTAAAAGAATGCAAGGTAAATTTGCGTCTTCTTCTGGTTGAATCTTCGTAGCCTATCTTCAACTGATCCAATATTTTGTCGAACTGGACGGCCAACGTTACGTAAAGTCTTTGGATGATCTTATATTCGTCTTTCGTTTTTGTTTGCTTACTACTAGTATTATTAAAGCATGAAGCGAATACTAAATCAGTGTTCTTTCTATCTGGTGCTGCATGGATATTTCTGTGTTCAGTTCGTGAATACCTTCTTCTTATTCTATATTTATAATCTAACCATAACATTAACTCTTCTGCCAACTCTTCTGTCAAAAGAACGTATCTGTCTGTTCTTGTTTTAGTAAATTCTCCTCTTATCAGAACTTTGTGTTTCTCAAAGTCTATATCCGTCAGTCTTACAGAGCATGCCTCTGAAGCACGGCACCCGGTTGCTGCCAAAAATAAAGTATAAGCTTTTAGTTTTGTACTATTAGAGCACGTCTCTAAAATTTTTGTAATATATTCTTTTGTTAAGGCCTCCTTATGTCTTTTAACAATTTTAGGAATTTTGACTTTTACCTTGAACCTTCTCGGACTTATTTCAATGTCATAATACTCTAAAAAATTCTTGGCAGTTATAAGACGCTGCTTTACTGTCAAGTTAGAAATATTATGTCCACTGTCATTGGTTCTATTAACTAAATAGGAAACATAACTGGAAAGCAAGTCGTAAATGTTTTGGCAATTAAATACTTTGTCAATGGTTAACTCGTCAATGTTGAAGTGATAATTTTGTTTTACGAACTTCTCAAAATGCTCCAGTCTTTTTAAATATTCATAACCTGTTCTTTTATTGGAATCGGATACTGCTTGTATGTACTGATTAATGGCTTTTGACGTTGAAGGCATGCATAATAACTAATATATTCTAACCTATTTAAGGGTATTGATTAAGTCTATTGCTAGTGCATCCAGTTGATTGATTTGGTTGAATCCTATCGAGATACTATAAACTCTATTCGAGAAATATATTCTGGAAGTGTATCATTACAACTGAACGATACAATGAGGGTTCTTACAGTTTTCTCTTCAATATTGCTTCCACTTACTTTTCTCACTAGCATATTTGGAATGCAAGGATTTGATTTGAATAATATCCATTCAATACCACAAGGCTTTATAATATTACTGATTGCAATGACAATTATTTCTATTGCTTTATTCTATATGTTTTGGAAAAGACAATGGATTTCTGTATCAGGGAATATTCTGCGTAAGAACAATAATAATAGTAATAATCACTGACTAAGGTTGCCTATCAAAGATGATAGAATGGAAAGTCCGAAAAGGCTTGGTCAATATCATAATTTGGTTAAAAGATAAGATCTGCAGGTAAGCAGGCTTAGCCTTTGCAGCAACTTTTCATGTAATCTCAGCACTCCATGAGAAAGGTCGTCTGCGATCTCAAACTTGGGTTGGAGCAAATTTAGCCCCATGCCTATCGCCTGTAATCTTTGCAAATTCAGCTACCGCCTGCTTTACCCGTGAGCTTGTGATTGTAAGCCTCAAGCTGAAATGATAATGACATACCTTAATCTAATTTATAAAGAGGGTACAGAAAGGTAGTAGATGGAAGACCATGGTGGATTTCTTATTGCCAACTATTGGCTTTGTAGCAACAGGTTTTGCAGTTTCAAGTACTGTTCCTCAAATTAGAAAGGCATTAAGAACAAAGAAGTCGGATGATGTATCAATACGGTTCATAATAGTTTTGATTATCGGTCTTTCATTTTGGGTTATCTATGGTATAGGAAAAAACGATATCATATTAATTATAGGCAATTCCATAGCAGTGGCATTGAATAGCTTCATGCTATTCTTAAAAATAAAATTTTCAAGAAATCCATTAAGTGAAGAATAGTAGTTTTATTAATAGAGAACTAAGAAACAATAGCTTTTAAAATGGGACTGAAACAACTGTTGGCAATGAGTACTTTGGACTAGCTTTCAAAGGTATGTTGGAACACCTCCGTCTTCATCGCTTCCATCCTCTGCTTGTTTAGTTTAGCTAGTCGTATTCGCAGAGTTGCATTTAGTCCCCCTGCTGTCCCTCAATTCCTCTCTGTGATGAAACATAATGTAATTCATCCTTTCTCTCTCTAATCAGGCACATCATCTCGGATTTCGAGATACATTCGTCAAGTTGTGCTAGATAATATTACCATTACAGATTTGATTAAGATAACAGAATTGAATTATCAGCAATTTCGAAGATTGATAATAACCTCATTTTACATTGATTGTACATTTCACATCATCATTGTAAAATAATATACCTGTAGTGGGATTATTCAGACTTGCTTTGAAATGGATATCATGTTTCCCTTAATAATGATTCAAGAATGACCCAATAGCCATCAGATACCGCTTTTGTGGGGCCAGGCTCTTGCAAATATGTTATTTTCGGAAAAATAACATCGAATGCTCTTAATCAACTCTATACTTTTTGAGGTCTTTGAATTCTTTTCCATCAACAGACAGGAAAAGACCTGGGTTACTTGACTCGTCTTCTTCAGTACATGTGCGTAATTCTTCTTCAGTCTTGGCTGCAGGAAATTCTGCAAAAGAGCATTCTACAACATTTATTGGAACGAAAATTGCCTTTCCGGCAGGGACGTCACATATTCTAACTGCTGATCCGCTACCACTAAATACAATAAAGACTGACCTTATGGGAGTTATTAAAAAGCAATTTGCCGAAATGGAGGATGAGACGGGAGTGGAACCATCGCTAGACGGTCGAGATCCAAGATTACTTAAAACAGGTAATAATAGAGGTTAAAAGATAACAAAGTTCTGACTTTTAGTAATGAGCCTCTAATCTGTCTAGTCTAATCCACTTCTGCCTTTACTCTTCTAACTAATTTCTCTATTGTGATTGGCTTTGTAATAAAACATCCTATACCTCGAGATGGATGTTGTTCTGCTAATGCTTCTTGATTTATCATCCCAGAGGACATAAGACAAACCCTAGGATTGACATCTAAATCTAATACCTTGGCAGAAAATTCCAATCCGTCCATTTTAGGCATGTTAATGTCAATTAATATTAAATCATAAAAGTCTGGTTTAAACTCTGATAACGCTTGTAGGGGATTGTTATATGCGTCTACTTTGAAAAATATTCTATTACCATCTTTCTCATTTTCAGCCTCAAAGCCTTTCTTAAATGTAAAGGTGATATCTGGATCATCGTCTACTATTAAAATTCGCTTGGTAAATGGAGATAACTTTTCTTCTTGTTGCTGCTGTTTTTGTTCGTTATGCAGACTAGGAATATTATTTCCCGAGTGTTTGTCTTCGCCTGAAAACGAACGCATATTTGAATTGTAGAACTTATACTCACTTTCCTGATATTATACTTTTAAAAAAATCATTGCTGAGTTTTACTAAAATTCTCTGTCTTTGTCCTTTGTTCGATAGGATCAAAACTCTTCCAATTTTCGTTAATTCAATCGCCTACCAAATACTATAAAACTGGCTCTTTTATGGAATATCATTCGATTTCCCATTCTTCAATAGAACGGTCTAAGCCACTAATGTTAAGAAAGTGTCCATTCTCTTTTTTGTCTTGCTCTTCAGAATATCTCTCCGCTTTTACCCTTGAGTTAAAAACCATTTCAAGACTCCTAACCTGGAGTTCCTCAACCTTGTCCATTACCACCCATATATTCATAATTTGACTTACCTATTATTATCTAGCTCTATGGTCTGAGTTTTCTGTATATTCATTCCCTACCATAACCATTATGTGTCTTATTAACTCTAGTCAGCAATACTGCTGAGTGATAATTGTTGAATATGATTAAACAGTATAACGTCCAACTATAGTTTATTTAAAAAATTGCAATACACGAAGCAGGAACTGGATGCTTTGTGTTCGGTAGATTCTGACGATTTAGAAAAACAAGACCTCCTTCAGTATCACCATTACATAGCACACAAAGATTATGATAGAACAATTATGAAT
>JBPCNB010000179.1:0-5166 GCA_051001675.1 Nitrososphaeraceae archaeon
TGACAGAAGTGTAACCCATGTCTGTAAGCTATATTGTCACCTATGTATGGAAGTACAACAACTAATATACGGTGTTGTTATGAGTAACAATATCAGGGCCGGAATAGAACAATTGGTAGGTTATCAAGACAAGATAAGGCAAAACATTGTGGTTGGATTTTTGTTTGTAAGTATCGGCGTGCTCTTGACAGCCAGTGCCGGAGGTTGGGATATCACAAATCATCTCTTAAACAAGCCTGAAAGTTTCTTTTCTCCTCCACACGCTGCACTTTACACGGGGGTGGGCATGGTGATTCTAGGATCGATTATGACATTTAGATCTCAATTTGATTTTGAGAAGATAGTAAGTCGAATTGAATTAAATCCTGGAAGTAGAACCAAGAGAGCACTTGTTCTTTATCTAAATCATCTAAGAGGTTTTCCATTATCAGTAAAGCTAGTTGTCATCGGTGTAATAATGTTAGTATCCACTGGGCCATTTGACTTTGTTTGGCATTCGACCTTTGGGTTAGACGGCCTTCTTAGTCCTCCTCATTCAGTACTCACGGTAGGAATGGCTCTATGCAGTGTCGGAGCGCTTTTGGGAATAATATCAACAAGTTGCCATTCGTCTTCTAAATATGAAAGCGATTTGAAACATAATAACAACAAGAAGATCGTTGAAAACGAAACAACAAATGCTGCATCTTTAGGAAACTCTATAAAACGTGAAATCTACACAGGTCGGTTGTATCACGAGAGCTTATACCCAGTTCTTGTGCTATTAGGAATTTTGCCTGTCTGGCTTACAATATCCGGCCTGGTACATATGATGTCACTCCCATTTTCTGACACACCGTATTTTGACTTCAATCCCGATCCCGTTATGGCTGTTATTATTGCCACCATTTGCTTTCCTTTTCTCATTGCCTTCGTCTTGTTTTCTTCCTATAAACTTATTATTTATCACAATAGAGTCCTTGATATCGACCCAGGGCCAGCGATAGCCAGAAGACACCATGAGGGTACTGCTTTTGGAATATTGTCGCTTACTGGTATGGCTTTTATTGTTATCAATATAGCCACCTCGATACTCCCCAACGAATACCTAGTTTCAACCCTCCCATTCTATGTGCTGAACATTCTTCCTATCTTCGCAGCAGATATTTTGTTAACCAAACTATCTGCAGATTCTGGTAAGCACAACAGCAGCAATGGTAAGGAAAAAAAGATAGCGAATTATCTGGCAGGAGCTATCCTCGGTTTAGCATTTTTCACAATGTATTTTCCCTTAATTACCCACACATACAACGAGGTGTTACCAAATTCTCAGCCTGTCTGGCCGAGCCTTACCAGTACGATATTTTTTAGAATGATCGATGACTTTATTCTATTCATTATAGCACCAGCTATGCTAATGGGAGTCTTTGGAGTGTTCGTCGCTTCTAAAATCCTAGACCATAAAGAAGAACGACGACTGTTGACAGCAAAACCAATCTAAGGATATTGTAAACGTTGTGTGTCTTAATCTTAAATTCCAAAGCTATATAGTCATGAATATGACGATAGTTCAGTTTGTGATAGTCTCCAATAATCCGTAACGATCTGCTTCAAAAAAACAGCCCCGATTCTAATCGTATAAGGATATGATTCTATGTATCCATCAGATTCATGGTGTTGCTTGCAGTTTTGAGCGTAACGGATTGCTATCGGAAATTAAAGTAGCTCTTATTTGTTACTTTAAGTTCTTATTCTATAATTGACTACTTATCATGCGTCAATTGGTATCAATAAATGCATAAGCAGCAATGCCATAAAAATGAAGACCGTATATCACCATTATAGCCATCCGGATTATACGAGTAATGGGGTTCACATGCAATATGATTTCTAACGGTTAAATTCCCAAGATTAATTATAAAGGTAGCGAAAATCCTTTGCTTGTCTATGTGCAAGGATATCTAACATGCTGATCTCAGAACTATACATCAAGAATGTCGTATAGGCAGGGTCATAAATCCAATATTCCCTTTTACTATATATTTGAGGTTTGTATATCCTCCTCTAGACCTGCTCCAATATTTGTCTCAATTGTTGGAATTATCATATTAGGATTAATCATAATTCCTCCCGTGTTAGTTAAGGCGTTAATTAATGATATGATTAAAACTAATGCTCCGATAACTGCTATTAGGAGTATGATTCTCCACTTCATACTACCTGACTTTTTATTTTCCTTATTTCCCTCTTTGGCGTGTTCTGCCAGTTTTGAGCTCTCGAGATCTTCCATCCTTCTTTGTTTGGCTTTAATAGAATTTAGTACGGGCGTCTTCTTAACCACGGACGAGTCATGGGGTGACTTCTGAAGTTCATACAGAATTGCATGAACTCCAACGGTAGTTTTTTCGTTAAAGATTGCAAGAGCCTCAGCATAGTCGTGTTTCTCTTCAGTGGATGTCTTGAATCCTTTCTTCCATTCTATCACCCAGGTTTTTCTAGGCTCGTTGGAGCCTTCACTGGAAACCATTTTGTTGCCATCGATGTCGTCATCGCTGGGTTCACTGTCTTTTTTATCAGACGACAAACTGAATTTAGACTCCGCCGTGAAAAGATATAGCTAAAGGGGTGTTATTTGACTTCTCGGAATCCCTCGTCCGAGCCGCCCTTGAATCTTTCTAATTTTATCTTCTCTACATTTAGGAAAACCTCATGACCATCGTACCCTTCGATAATATGTTTTGGTATCTTGTATCGCGTGCGTGTACCCTCAGTTGATACTAACACGGAGTTGTCGTCTACGGCGTCTACGCTTCCTACTAAAGACCCATCACTGGCTCGAATTGATTTGTGAATAACCGATTCCCAGTTCTCTACTGCATTTCTGGACATTTTTAACCATAAATATAGCATTGTAGCTGATAAGAGTTTCTGTATGATTTTTTGGACTTTTTTGGATTCGGCCGCGTCTGTGACGATTTTGGCTTGTCAATCACGCGACATTCGATAAAATGATTCTGCTGATAGATACCCCGAAATGCCGATAGGAAACACGATAGTTGGTAAATATGCCAAGGGTCACTTCTCTCAGCCAACTCGGCCGTAAAACTCACCGCATCACGTCGTAGGAATAACCCAAAAGCGAAGCGGAAGAGGATCAAAGCGGTCAATCTCAGCGTTACAACCAACTACCAGATTAGACCTCATGCATTGCTGTCATGATAAATTTCGAAAACTATTAGAATATAAATCCCTTTGTTATTAGTAAGTTGCAAAAATAGGAGATTAAACACAGCATGGATATATTTCAACCTTCAATCTTTATCGCGATATTCCCATATTTGTTCATAGCAAGTTTTCCGCTATTCGGGATAGTACTGGTAAGCAAATGGCTATTCCGAGATAGACGTAGAAAACAACAACTTAAGCCGGCATAATATCGCTTAAGATAAGAATAATAAGAATTAGTATTCGCTCGGTAGTAGTGAAACGTTGATAGTAGTTTTGCTAAACTAAATCTATAACCCAGTCTCACAATAAGTAGTATTCCCTGATATCTTCAGAATATTCATAAAGGTTGTGAATCACCTTTCTCATAATAATATTATTATGGAACGAGGCTCATAGAAATTAAAGTTTTCCACGATCTATTTTCAAAGACGTGGGGATCATATCCATTGATATTAACCTTTTTCGAAGCTCGTTTTGTAAGATAGAGCCCAAATCCCCCTAGCACCGACCACAACTTGCTGTCGGGGTTAGAGATGTAAGAGTCCAACCCCCATTTAGCTGCCCGGAAGAAACGTGGATGCTGCTCCAAAAAATAATCCAAAAGCAGGCTTTTAGAGCAAGAAAGAATGTAGTGCGCATGTTCGAAGACCTCTCCTTTAGTTACATATTCGGTCTTATCGATTTTCATTTTGCCATGGTTCATACCCTGCATAAGGGAGTCAAGATTGTTTTCGGTCTCAATTGTGTTTATGCATCTACCGATAGTAGATTCAATATGGGAGTCGCTTCCCGCAATAGTCGCTAATCTATTTTCCCGAGCAAACTTCTCAGCTACAACATTTGAAAAATGGTCAAGATTGTTGCTATTAAATGACTCAGTCATATCACACATAAGCGCCTTTTCACGTATACCATTAGAAACTGCGAATGGATGAGCTGCACATGAGATCGCTCCCTGCCGTTTTATCTCATCTAGTGTTTCCTCGAGAGTCATTCCGGATCTTATTTCTTTGGTGATGCCGTAAGCAATTACATGACCTTGATTGTATATTGTAATCTCTTCCGCAGGATAGACCTTGATATTTTCAAACTTGTGATGATTCTGTTGATATTCGACGATCTGACGGTAGCCGTCAAGGGTATTATGATTAGTAACGAAAAGTGCATTTATTCCATTTTTCCATGCTTTTTCCAACTGCTCTCCTATACTAACACCGCAGTCAAATGGAATAAGTGACGACATGCTCCGATAGTTAGAAAAATTGTTATGACAGTGCAATTCAGCCCTCAAAATATTAGTCGTATATAACCACCCGTTTACTTCTTGTACAACTATGCTTAATAACTAAATATATAGTAATATGTTTGCCCATTATGTGATGTGATGTGATGGCTGCTAGGATCACATTGTTCTGCCCTACACTTCATTGAAGGGAGAATGTTAAATTTAAACATTTTAATACGACCATTTGCGTCTCGTATGAATTGAGCCAAACCCATTAGTGAGATTCTCTTCTTCATAGGAAGCGTGTTACAAAAGTGGAAACCATTATCTCAGGCTCAGATTGAATTAACATGCTTCATTTTTATTAACGTTTTCAGGCTCTGTTGCTTGTAGATGTATGCAATTAGGACATCGTTCCAGGTAATCACTGACGCATCCATCTATCTAACTAGAGCCTAGTAGATTAGTTTGGTGCATCGAACGGATCGTTTTGGTTCTCGCGGGTTCGAATATCAATTTGTGTGATGTTTGTCAGTGTGTCAGGGCATCATATTTTATATCACCGAGATTTCCGATTATCATGTTATAATGAAGCACTTTGATCCCCAAACCGACGAGCGGAGGACAAGAAATGTCTTCGTTATTGCTTTTTACATATCTGCAGTCATAATGCTGTCAATATGTTTTTTTGCGTTATACATCAGCGCAGGAGAATATTCCAGGACAGGTAGATT
>JBPCNB010000180.1:0-2822 GCA_051001675.1 Nitrososphaeraceae archaeon
GACGGGAGGCGCGAGGTAGGTCCAAATGCTGTACCTGTCTTTGGTCCGTATGCATATAACTGGGTCAAAAATACAAAATCTTTTTTTCCAAAGATTATGGAATCAATAAAAGCGCCAGGGACTCATAAGATATTATTTGACAGGCAATTTCTTTCCCTTTTAGGACATGAACTGCGAAGCTCACTTTCAAAAACTGTGATGATAAATCGAGTTAAAGAATTTCTACCACAACTATTAGCGTCATCGTTCCATAATACAGGAACAGCGGGGATAAGATCATCGCTTGTTGATCGCCAGGGAAGATTTGTTTCAGACACGATGGTGTTAAAAGACGATTATTCGATGCATATCTTGAATTATAACTCGCCTGGAGCCACAGGTGCTTTACCCATGGGGACCGCAATAGTAGACGAGCTGCTTCATTGTGGAATCATAATAGATGACAGAGATAAAAAAGAAGGACAAAAAAAATCAATTTGGGATATTCAGAAAATATCAAATAAAATGAAATTGAATGAAATCAAATAATCAAAATGAAAATAATAGCAAAACTGATGATTGAAGTAATTTTATTTAATGAAATGAACATGAACAGTTCAATTTACGTCTTGGTTGCCAGAAGGGTATAGCCCCCGGTATTTGTATTAACTATTCGAGGACGGGGGAGGGGTGTTTCAGTTCTATCCCATGTCCGCCCAGTCTCCATTCTTTCTCTACTTCTAGTTCTCTTGCATCAAAAACGCTGTCATCATTTCCGTCATCATGGGTATCAAACGTCATAGGCTATTGTTCACCTTCTTCTCCTGCTGCATCAAATTGAGAATTCTGTAGTTGAGTAGAGAATTGGCTTGATACTGGATTGTTGGGCCTGAGCAAAAGATGGTTGAAAATGAGAATTAATGTTATTTTTAGCTGCCGCGGTTATGGTGAGATTAATTAATGCTATACTATACCATTTTGTGATATTGTGTCTTTTCTAGCTTTCTAGAATACCTAGTTTTGTTTAGAAAAAATAATGCTATCAGATATCACCTTAGAAAAAGAGCTATAGAACCTTCCTAATCCAGATATAATTATGGATTATAGATGCAAAGTAGAATGTACAAGAAATCCATTGCAATGACAGCAGTACTAGCAGCAAGTGTACTAGCTGTAGTTGCGATAACAACACCATTTGCGTATGCTTCAACCGAAAGTGAGACTGAGACAGAACAAGAAATTAAACAAAAGAATGTGTGTAGTGGATGGGCGATTTGTACAAATGAAGCTGCAAACACGGAAGATTCAGGTTTAGCAGCAGCAACAGCAGCAGCGGGTGTTGCATTACCCTAATAATTGAATGCTGAATCTATTCAACCAACCCCACATTAACATCCCCCATTTTTATCAAAAAAGGTAACCTTCCACATTGAACACAACTAGATAAAAATATATATATAAGGAGACTGCAGACTGCCGAAACGGTTCTAAAACCCATCTCCAAACAACTCTGATGAATAGCAATCCTATAGCAGGAGCTCATACCATTACAAATATGCCAAGAAAGAACAATGTAAACTGGCAAGCTTGTGACAGATACTTTTTCTAGTTCATTTTTTATAGTTGTATTCTTGACCTTGTAATAGCCCTATGGTAAACACTAATTAGAAACTCCTTGACGAATCACCCTTGTCTTCAAGGAGAAATTTGACAAATAGATAGATAAAATTTCGTATAACGTTTAGATCTCTTTTGAGCGCATTAGCTCTCACAGTTGACTTTCGATGTGCTTGACAGGCGCGGATCATCATTGTTATTTTTAGCTAGAAACTTCCAGCTATTTGCCTGTTGCACAGCTTCTAGTTCGCATTGGGATATAGTTTCTGCGGCAAAATCTATCTTTGTAGTCATAAGATTTGATTTAAAGTTGGCGTGACCCAACCCCAGGGTATGTCCAATTTCATGTTTTGCTATTGTCTCGATAGTTTTCTTATCAAATATTTTACCAAGACCGCCCTCAGCTATGGTCACCAGGTTGAATTTGATAAAACCAAATTTGTTCAACTTAGTTTTAGTATGCCCTGCAGTTTCAGCCCCATTTTCCTCAAATTCCGATCCATCCTTTAGAAACTTTATTTGAATATCTGGTTTTTCCTTTTGTTGTGCTTCATCCTTTTCTGGGATCTCTATGAATTCTACGAAGTTCACCATATCATCCCAATCCCTTATTGCATCCCGTACAGCTTCTTTCTTCTCTGCTGAGACCTCTCCTTCAATATTATATGTTAGCTTTCCGTCCTTGAGTTTTTCTCCCCATGTACAACATATCATTACCGAGTTATTCACTTCAAAGTCTTCCTCATTAGCAGCTTGTATCTGATGAGGGGTTGGGATTGAAAAGGAAACAAAAATTATTGCTGTTAATAAAAATAAAATTAGGATGAGTTTGCTCAAACAGCTAACCTACCTAAGTCAGCTAATTACCCGAATTATTTACGGCAAGCTACACTTTATACTTGCTTGATTTATACAATAAATGAATTGTATAGTTAATTAGATTAATACTGCTAGCAAAATCAAACTACGAAAATTTAATATGCCTACTTTATAATGATTACAATGGTAGATATTATCGGAACAAAACTAGAGCAAAGAAATTAAAGAAATAGCCTTGTTGTACTAAAATGCTTCCAGCTGCGCACGTTAACCTTCTGTTGGTCGAAATTCTGCCTTATCAAAAACTTATATTACAAATAGGCAATGATAAATAATCCAGAAGCAGCAGCCATGGTTATTACCCATATCAGCTTGTTCCATTCAAATATTTTCTGACCATCCAATAC
>JBPCNB010000181.1:0-2470 GCA_051001675.1 Nitrososphaeraceae archaeon
CATACAATGCCACGGTAATATTAATCTGATTCAGAGAGTTGAGGTCTTTAGAAAAAATACTATGTGCTCAAGGCAACCGTGAGCTAACTATTACAAACAAAAATCTGATAAAGGAGTCCTTCGCAAAGCATTAATAATAATCCATTCCGTATTTTCCGAGGTCTTATTCTTTGATTATTCTTTATACATTCCAGGGTTACCGACCTGTGTTAGAAGAATATCTAAAAACTATGATTAGATGAAGTCAATATGCACATCATGAAATATTTTAGAATCTCTAAATACTGATATATTTTCCTGAATCGGGTTATGACGAGAACGTTTCTTGATGCTCCGGCATGTCAAATCAGCCTTTGATGTTGATAAGGAATATAATACAATGGACATAGAGGAAAGAAGATACATAACTTTTATCGAGTCACTGGAACTAACTAGCAGGAATTATTACCCATGAATCTCTCTTTCTAATGCATCTTTAAACATATGCATATGTCTTTTTCTATCATTTTTGATTGTTTGCCAAATTCCTACCAGTTGTGATTTATTAGCTTTTTGCGCATCTTTGATATAAGTTTCAATTGTGTTATACAAAAAGTCTGCATCTTTACCCAAGACTTTTAAAATGTCATATGCTGTGTATGTTAATTCAGTTGTCGAGGATGACATATTGCTAATAAATGGCGCATAAAATATTTAACAGGTGTGCTTACTATTTTTTACTTTTTGTTTTTGACTTGGTTGCTTTTTTAGCTCTAGAAGCTGGTTTCTTACTTGCTGCTTTTACCTTTGGGCGTTCTTTAGCCACAGCAGATCCCCCACCTATCCTGAACATCTTTGTACCACACACCGTACAAGTTCCAGAAAGGGCTTGTCTTCCATTCTTCATTGTCACTTGCTTCTCATTTTTCATATCTCTTTTTGATTTACATTTCACACAATATGCCTGTGTTGTTACCAATAGGAGGTAAATCTCGTGCTTAGATATAAAAGTAGCTATTGTTGCCATATTTACTCTATCAATTCCGAAGATGTCGATCTATTGCCTTATCTCACGCTGGGTTTTGTTGAGAGGGAACAGAAATAATCATTTGTTAATTAATTAAGCAAAACTGCCTATTTGCTAGACGAAAACATGAAATAAAACAACAAACGGAGAAAAAAAGGGTAATCATCGTATTAAAGTCCTGATCTATTTTACAAAAACGCGGGCGCCATAACATCTTCTGTGGCCTCTGTGACTATAGGGAATCAATCTCGCAGGTATAGGGTAAAACTACTCAGTTTATGAATTCAAAAGAGTCTACCATTTCTTGCAGAGTCTCTACATCAGTTGATAGTGATCTGAGCATGTAAGTTGTGTTGTCATGTATAGCACCTATGAATATGGCTATAGCGTTTCTACCAAATGGACTATTTTCATGGTTTTGCACTATCTCATAGACGGTGACCCCTGATATGAGAGTCGTATCGTTCTCAAGTATACGAGTGCCTGGACCGCTTTTAATAGAATGCGACATAGTCTCTCTGAGTTCGTCAAATGTAATTCCAGCATTTTCCTTAGTAGCATTTATAGTTAAATATGCACCGGTTGAGGGTGCAATACGGATCTTTTCAAAAGATATCGTCATGGATACAGGTGAATCGGTGACCTCTGCTATTCGGAAATCACTTGGGTATTTTATTCTAAATCCCAGAGCGGGGTTCTCGTATCTGGATAAATTGTCTTCATGATCATCTTCGTTATCCTTGTTATCCTGATTGGTCGTCGATAAGGAAGAGGATGCTTGGACATATTTTATGGGTTTTTGCAATAACATTGGTGACAAACATATCAATACAAGAGCAAGTACGGCTGATGTAATAACAAATCGTAGCACTATGGATCTATTCATTTACTCTATCATCAGTCTTGTGCTATATCACATAGTTATTAGATTTTCCATCCTTAGGGAGCTTCTTTTCTATCATTTAATCCAGGAACAATCAACCACTTCACTTGAAGTACTCGAGCCACAATCCCAACCCCCGTCACCAGCGTTCGCTGAACACGCTCTAGACCCCACACAGAAATTAACATCATCTTCAAAAGCGTGCTCTTGCGGAAATCACCACGGCAAGTCCAGTTGCAACCAACATGCCTGCTAATCCAATCGTTATTACGTTTAGAGTTTTAGTTACCATTTATTAGAAACGATGCAGACACAATAACTATTTGTATTTTTAACCAATTTCTCTACCATAAAATGACACCAATAACTAAACTAGATCTATACTGTTATTTCTATCTACAATAACTATCTATATTCTATTCTTATTTGTTACCTGCGAATATTAGTTTGTTATCAAGAGAGGTAACTTTGGCATTTGTTTAGTCAAATATAATAATTATTCTAACTACATTAGATTATTATGTATCCAAGAGGAAGTATTATAATTTTGGATATTAGTACTGGGCGTAGCACCTTGAAAA
>JBPCNB010000182.1:0-1146 GCA_051001675.1 Nitrososphaeraceae archaeon
GGTTATGGCTAAGAGTATGTAACAAACAAAAATGCTTTAGAATGCTAGGTTGGGAAAGTATCACCATATCGGTTAAAAGACTAAATCAACAAAGCTACCCCAGTAGACATCGCTAGTCTAAGATCAATGTATATGCTCCTGTCATTTGATCAAAAATTCTTATGCATGCGCTCCTAGGAGCGCATCTTGCTAGTTAGTTTGTAGATATCTCGATATACACATACATTAACAGGGTTTGGCTTGTTGTTATCAGAGCCTTCTGAATAAATCCAACTATCATTCTTCATCTTGTTTTGATACACAATCTTCATCATAGCACGAAGTGACATCATCAATCTGAGGATACCCCTCTCCTTCTGCAGGATATATATTCAAATCAGGAAATGAAGACACTCGTGGGGCCAAGCTCGTCTGGAGCTTTGAATAACTCATGATGGTATTATCATTGGAGGAATAAAAGAAAGTTTAACGGATCTTTCTTTGGAGCTGAAAATCTTACATTTGCATCCCCTTCCTCTGGAGACCCTCCGTCCTCGATGATAAACCAATTAGAAGGATAGAGCTCGTCTTTATACTCCCCCTTAACATTCATCCTAACTCATGAAGACGAAATTATGATTTAGCAGCTGCTCTTATTTACCTGCCTTATACATTTTGTATCCCCCAATCTTTTGAATTTTTAGGTAACAAGTTTACTATACACTGTGACACAGGGTAGCACTTTTGTTAGTTTTATTATTTTCTTTTTTAAAGAATGCTTATGTAAATAATAACGAATATGTTTGACAAATATACTTGGGTATGCTCGACGTGTAGCAGGGTCTTACCAGAAAGAGTAGCGCTAAAAGACACAATAATAATCTTCACTCAGGAAGTGCAATGATCGTTAGACCTTTTGAATATATTATCGGAAGGTTAAATGGTAAATTCCCTCCGACGACGGATCCTTTGTTATTCAGACGTAAGAACTTGAAGGACGTGAGAAGACAGAATGGTGATAATAACAGTGCATATTCTCATGATAATATCCCACGGCCACAAAACAAAAGCATGATGAGGAATGATTATAATAGCAATGGGATACCATCGTCAGATTCACAACCAGATCTTCCTGATTTAGTATCGTCACAAGAGCCATTCCACAAT
>JBPCNB010000183.1:0-1110 GCA_051001675.1 Nitrososphaeraceae archaeon
GAACTATGTTTTGATTATGCTACTTTTAATTGAACTCGATTAGGTTATATCACTTATAGTAAGGATTCTTAATCAGTTTAACTACTTCACGACAGGTTTAGGTTTGGATTTGTATCGTAGTCGCCTACTTTCTATTATCATATTGGTAAGAGTAGGAGGCTGGCTTCTACGATAATCTTGTATCATTTTATTAATTTCCTTTTCTGATCCAATTCTTCTTATTGGTATATTGACCGAGTTGCAGTTACCACACATGCTCCCTCCATTGCCAATTCGTATAGCATTACTGGTCAACTGGTGATATAACATTACCACATTGATTGCAACGTGATGCTAATGGTGTATTGTTATTCATTTTTGATTGATTATCCTCCCATCAGCACCTCTTTCCTCATATGATTTTAAACGTATACCTTTCTTCTGAAATTCGTCAAAGGTGCCTTTAACTTCTATGGGTTGCTTACCCGTAAGAGGATCTGGCGGATATGATACTGCAGGTTCCATATCATTATTAACGCCATCAGGGAGTAGATAGTCTTTGTTTTGAACGGACTTGCTCACTCTCTGGATAATGTACAATATTATCATGAGTGCATATCCATTCGGTAGAACTTAGTTGGCTGAGACGGCTTTGACATTGGTTGCAATAATATATTTTCTCTCCTTCAGTATCGACATATCTTGCTCCTGCGATGACAACCAGGACACTATCGTTTGGCATCCTCAAGACGTCTATTTATTCTCATATAGTAAATTATGATTCAGGACAAAATACTATAATCCTATAATAATATGAAAATTATATCATACTATGAAAAGTGCGCTCATGTTTAACGAGCAATCTTGTCAGAAGCAAAAACCGCAAGAACAATTATTGCCCTTATCTTCACCAACATCGATACAACAACTAACGTTAGAAGATATCTCGCCTATCTGGGCCTCACGGTTAAAAAAAGAAAATCTTCCCACTTTCATGTCACGGACCTGGTTGCGATGGCGTTTTGAATTGCAGAAGACTTCTAAGTGTGTTGTAGGAGAAGCGTATGGTTATTCCTCACAATATACAGACGACTGTTATGAATGTGATAGAATTGGTTGCAGGTTTCTGAA
>JBPCNB010000184.1:0-3413 GCA_051001675.1 Nitrososphaeraceae archaeon
GCTTTACTCTATAGCACATCAAATTTATCAAGCTTTTATTATAAGGAGAAGATTTGAGTTAACTCTTAAGTCTTCTATAGAATTTGAGTACCGAATGATCTGATTTAGTGTTAAGCATTAGATAATGCTTCAAATAATGACCTAGAGGCAGGATACTCAATATGATGAAAGACGAAATGGAAAGACATCACAAGATTATGTCTATGATGATGGGTCCTCAACGAGGTGAAGGAATGATAATGGGATCAAGCGAACGAAAGACATACTTGCAAGAATCAAATAGTTGTTCAGGTATTCAATATTGTCTGCAATAAACGATACTGCAATGCAATGTACCGATATTATATTATAGCATCAGTATATACTCGTATTTATAGAAAATGTCTCCAATAATATTGGCGTAATTGCAATTACTGCAGGTGTTTTAATAGTCTTCCTTTTATCAGGTTTTCAGATATTTACTGTTTTGGCTCCTGGAATAAGTGAAGAAGTACCAGTGATCTTAAAGCAAAACGGAGTATGCATAGTAGAAGCATCTGATGACGTTCCAAGACAAATTGATAACTGTCCATATGAGAAAGGTGAGCAAATAATTATAACGTACAAGCGAGAGCAGCCTTCAATAGAAAGCCACAGACCTGTTTAGCAACTTAAACAATGACTTTTTCTAGATAGAGATTCAAGCAGGACCAGAGGTAGATGTCTATATGTGCGTTCCTGCATGATGATCAGATGATGTAGAGTTACTATCCGCAATTATGACAAAAATCGCTCCACTTAATAATCTGCCTATATCATGATCGTTTCCAACATATACTCCTTCTTCTGGAAATACTGCCTCTATTGTTTAGCCTAGCCTAGTTATATCGAAATCATATAGATTTTAAAATATTATCAAAACCATTTGAAGCGATATTAACCATACCTGCGGCAAAATTAAAGAGAGATAATCTCTTGGACCTGTATTAGCTATATACCAACTTGTCAACTCTCCAGGCTTGACCTTATGACAGTTAAGCTTGGAAACTAATCTCAAACGCATACGACACCCTAATATTCGACCCTGCTCCTATACCATTTTGTACCGCTTGAGCGCATTGCATTCAAATATTATGAATTTAGGGGAACAAGAAGAAGAAATAGGAGAAATAGGCCAGGCAACAAATCGCTTCTTTTGACCCTTTAGTATATACACAAATTATAACACTGAGCCAAAATCATTAGAACATGATGATATTACCTATTCTTGCAGTGTGGGGATGTATGCCTGAAATAACGAAGGGCTGTATGGACATAACAAATGCATCAAGCACGTATCTTAGTATTGCTATAGGAGCAGTTGTAGGTGCTCTGGTAAGTTGGTGGCTCTATAAAATACAGAAAAATACATCTATTAAACAGGAAGAAACTCAGGCTCATAAAAGATATCGAAGAAAGCCACGATAAAGTTTTGAAATCTATAGAACAATTTCAAAATCATCAGGAAAGAGTTCTTAGTGAGATACTTAGTTTGGATAAAAAGATTGATGCTATAATTGAAGAGAAAGAATGAATAGGTGATCTTATTACACTGTTACTATTACAATTGCTATATGGGGAAAATAGTCTTGTGTCAGATAACTTAAACTGCCTGATATAAGATTACCAAGTTCTATCGAAGTAGACATAATTTATGTTAATATATCAAGATTACAAATAAAAATATCTAAAAATGAATTATGAACACTCATTGACAACAGATTGCTAGTCTCCATTAAACTTTTTCTTCAATAATTCCACAATCTGTTCCACAAATGTCTTTAAGCTTACTCTAGAATAAGAAACTCTAGTACAACAGTGTAGCCCCCATCCTTATATACGCTGGTGCTATAGGCACGACCATGGAAGGAGATTTAATTCCTGAACAAGGTGTCAAAGAAATCTCCCAAGCAGCTAAAATAAAGGATCTTTATTTCGATCTTTTAAAATCATCCAAAAAAGAAATAATGCTGATTTTTCCTACTAATAAGGCGTTTGAACGTCAAGAGCGAATAGGACTAATTGGTTTAGTAAAGCAAGTTGCAAGAGATAAAAACCTCAAAGTAAGAATGTTAGTGCCTGTAGAAAATTTAGAAATTAGTCAGGAATTTCCTTTAAAAGAAAGTTATCAACAAGATCCCAGTGAAAATATCCATTTAAGATATATTGCGGAACAACAATCTGCCGACCTACAAGAAACTATCTTAATAGTAGATAGAAATGTTTCACTTGTAATTGAATTAGTAGATGATACCAAAGCTACTTTTGCAGAAGCAATAGGTCTAGCAACTTATTCTAATAGTAAATCAACAGTATTATCTTATGTTTCAATATTTGAAACTCTATGGAAACAAACAGAAGGATATCAAAAACTAAATGAATTATATGAACGGCTCCAAGAACAATACAAGATACAAAAAGAGTTTATCACCATTGCAGCCCATGAACTGCGAACTCCTATACAACCTATACTTGGATTATCAGAGATTCTACTTTACAAGAAAGGAAGCGTAGAACAAGAAAAAGAGTTACTAAACGTTATCATCAGAAATGCAAAAAGACTACGAAAGCTTACAGAAAACATACTTGATGTCACAAAAATTGAGAGTCAGTCGTTAACAGTTAACAAGCAACACTGTAGGTTAAACGACATAATTACGAACGTGCTGACAGATCACAAAAAGGAAGAAGAAGATAACAAACAAAGAAAAATAAAGTTTGCATACTCTAGTAATAATGACAACATTATTGTAAATGCAGATGCAGAGAGACTAACCCAGGTCGTTTCAAATCTTTTAAGCAATGCTAGTAAATTCACTTGGGAAGGAGAGATATCTGTTAATCTCACAATAGATGACTCCGATCAACAAGTTATCGTCAGTGTGACTGACACTGGCCAAGGTATCGACCCTGAAATAATACCAAGGCTATTTACAAAATTTGCCACAAAATCTATTGTTGGGACAGGATTAGGTCTGTATATATCCAAAAGAATTATTGAAGCCCATGGAGGCAAAATTTGGGCTGAGAATAATTCCGATGAAATAGGTGCCACATTCTCATTTACCATCCCAGTGGTAATTCAGCAAGATCACAGTGAAAGTATGGTTATCAATACTGTCTCCACCACTATGAACAAAGACATTGAAGAGGTAAGAAAGAAAAGAAGTATTTATTCTAACTCTCATAAAACAAAAATGAAGCGGATATTTTTAGTAGACGATGACTATGATCATACTATAACTTTCAAGTTGGGATTGGAGCTTGCAGAATTTGAAGTTGATGCGTATAATGATCCAGCAATCGCCTTATCAAAATTCAAGCCGGATTACTACGATCTATTGTTAATTGATGTTAAAATGCCCAAGATTGATGGATTTGAACTTTATGAAAAG
>JBPCNB010000185.1:0-1857 GCA_051001675.1 Nitrososphaeraceae archaeon
GTTCTTACATGGAAAATACTAATACTACGGTACCATCAATAACTTCTATCTTAAAGAAGATCTCAGATGATAAGGCACTGACTCTCTTTAATTACATCGCTGTTTCTGATGGAGATAGGTATATCCCATTAAGAGAAATGAATCTAACCACAAAGCAATACTACTCTAGAGTTTCTGGTATGTTAAATGCTGGCCTGATTAAGAGGCACAAAGGAAAGTATTTTCTCACCTTGTTAGGAAAGGTCGTCTACGATACCCAATTGACAATAGGTAAAGCACTTACCTACCACTGGAAGCTAAAGGCGATAGAATCAATTGAAATGTCTGCTTCCGTTAAGTCTGGCCTTCCAGAAGTGGAACTAGCACAACTGGTTGATACTTTGATAGACAATCACCAAATCAAAGACATTCTCATGAAGTCGATGTTTGTACCTTCCTCTGAAAGCAAATCAACAGTATCAAAAACAATGCCTCCAATAGAGCAAAGAATAACAATTTAGAAGATTGTGAGCCTGCAATAGTCACTTTGCATACACAGGCAGGTAGACTGGAGAAGTGGTTAGTATGCGACAAAAAAATATGATGACAATAACTTGAGCGCTGAAAAGAAAGAAAATGGAGTCAAGAAAAGGGTTCTAATAGTAGACGATGAAGTGGATATTACCCTTTCTTTTGGCCTTGCCTTAGAAGACAGCGGATTATTTGAAGTTGATACATACAACGACCCTCTAGTGGCTCTATCTAACTACAGGCCAAATTCCTATGATCTGTTGCTTTTAGATGTTAGGATGCCTGTAATCAATGGCTTTGAATCATATGGTGAAATTAAGAAAATAGACAATAAAGTTAAGGTTTGTTTTATTAGTGCATACGATGTAGACTATGCTGCATTGGGAGAACAATTTCCAGCAGTAGAAAGAGATGGTATTATTCCAAACAATATTATTCGAAATCCGATAGATGTAAGTAAGCTTATCAAAAGAATAGAGCTAGAATTATTAACATAAATTAATCAAAGCTTTTTAATGGCCCAGTAGGAGAAGATGCGGCCTGAGTCTGTCAGAGTAACGCCTCCAAATAACCCGAATGAACCAACGGATAGGACGATAAATGTACCTATTCCTTCTAATACTACAGCAGCAAACCCACATGTTTCTTCAAGTGCAGGTTCGTCAAGGGGTGATACTACGATAGTGGTTCCAGTACATATTGGAAATGAGAAGATTGATACGATAGTTAAACGTGTAGCAGGTAACAAAAGGGAGAGATATTTCAGGTAAGTTAAGACAGGAATTCAAACGATGATATCATTTGTTCTACAGTTGAAAGGTATTTCATATAATTGTCAGGTTTAGAATTATACATAATATTGTAGATCTTGTCTCCTTTTATTGTAGAAATGAATAGTCTCTTATCTCCTTTTGATATGTAAAGTAATTGATATGCTGTGTTGCCCGCAATAGTAGTTGGGGTTGACTCTATAAGAGAAAAGTCCGGATTAACGGCCTTTAAGTTCTTTATCTGCAATTCAATATATTGGTTGAGAGAGATATTACTTGTAGGAATATCTCGAACTTGAATATCTACACTTTCTAAGTATAAGTCTGAAGGGTTTTCTTTTGCTCTCCTGAACGCTACAATAAAAGGTTGACTTTCGGTTGACTTGTCTCTTTTTTGCCACGTATTAGGATAGTCTATTTTTAGGTTATATTCAGATGACTCATACTTAAGAAAGTTCATGTTTTATTAATATCTCAGTCGTCTTATTTATTCATGAACTGAGCTTCTTTGTTGTATTGTTATAGTATTACCTTCAACCAATTCATCTATTGTTATAGTGCGAGCACAATACTTGCA
>JBPCNB010000186.1:0-3993 GCA_051001675.1 Nitrososphaeraceae archaeon
GACTGTACCTACTAAGAATGGATGCAATGTACAGAAGTAAGTATATTCTCCAGGTTCCGTGGGCATTGTAATCGGTTCGCTTGCTTGATTTGCACCTAGAAGTCCTGTATCAAATCTACCATCTGTGACTGCGGTTTCAGGATTTCCAGAAGTTGCGGTATGAAGAGCATTGTCTTGGTTATCCCATATTACTGAGCCACCTGGCGATACCGTGACTGGATCTGGTTCATAGCCGTCTCCGCTTGTAGCTGCTGAAGAACCAAGGGGCATAACTACTGTAGTTTGATTACCTCCATCAGCGCTTGTAGCGTTAGTAGCGCCAGTAGCATTGGTTGCATTTGTTCCCTGTGCGATTGTTTCAGAAGGGCCTGCTCCAACAAATGATACCGCCAATAGGACAAATATCATGCTAGCACCTATAAGTATAGAATTCATTCTATATTTTCTTGACATTAGAAAGTAATGGTCCCATATGCAATATAACTTATGCTAAATATAATACAGAATAAATACAAATAAACAGTAGGTTTTTTGATACAGGACAGCCGGAACCAAACGCCAGTATCGCCTCTCCTATTCTTTTCTGGTTCTTCTAACTAAGTCTTAAAATACTGTAATATCGCCTCTGTAATACCAGTTAAAATACCAGTCAAAGATGCAACTAAATGCAATAAAATCTTCCTCCCACATATGGACATTGCTTGGTCTAGAGTTAGCGACTTATGGAAAAGTAATTCGTAATAGTGGAAGAGAAACATTAATTGAGAGTATTTTAGGCATCTTCTAGTTTTACCATATCAGAGTACATTTCAATATATCTGTATTATTTCATGAATAGTAGCATCCATTATAAGCTTTGATCCGGATAATCTATGCTTCAAAAGATACCTAATAGTGACATTTCTTTGAATCGTTGAACCGATAACCTTTATTTTGGACTCGATGTAATCTCTCTACACTAATGAATGATTGGGATATATACATAGAGGAATGGATTAGTAGTTCATCTATGGTATTTGTAGAGTATGAATTTGATTTGATCAAACAGGAACCATCTATAGGATTTGATAAAACAACAGAGGATTTTGACAGAATTTTTAATGATGAATTGAATGACCTGGAGTTTTCAGAGTCATATATGGGTGTTAGCAGTGATAATGTAAAAGAAGAGGTCGATATTATGATGTACGCTTCTTATCCTTCAAACATAAAACTAAATAAGAATACACAGAAAAGAAAAACCAAAAGAAATGCCAAACCTGCATCTGTTAAAAGGCGTAAACATCTCAACTCGTATTCCTATAATCTTACAGATGGTGACAACATTACTGGGTCCACAGTTCCCTTACCCATAATTGAAAATGAAGAAAGAGAATATCTAGAGGATGTAATTGTAACTGATAAGAGCATCAAAGTTGTGTCACAAATGCCTATTAACAATAGAAAAGAAGACATCAAGGTTGTTGCATATAGTAACAATTCCGTTACAATCTCGAATCTGGATTATGAAGGAAATAATTGCAAAAGTACTTTAGTTATACCACATAATATTGACATCGATACTGCCAGATCGACTTATAGAAATGGAATACTAGAGATTACATTTAACAGAAGTTGAACATTACCTCTTATATTACATTAATCTGCGGATCAAAACAATTCATTTTCATTATTCTTTTTTAATCCAAGAAAAGTGATTATCAGACCAAGGTAGATCAGAATCCATCGCACGGTGACCCATAACCCGCTCCCATATTGTAAGTATTTGGGATTAGACCGCTTGGATATTTTTGCATCATTGTCTGGGCATCAACTGGGAGCAGTGTAACCCATATGAAATACGTGTTCGGGTTTAATCTTTAGTATTACTCTCTTTTCCCCTGGTGAACGCGCAGGGTATTCGTCTTTACCCAGGTACTTTTTTGCTAGTTTATCTATGTGTTTCTCAGCAGCGTCTCCTGTAACTTGTTCGACTACTTTTCCTCTTACAGAAACCATATCATAAGGATTATTTTGGTCAAATACGGCCAATGCAACATTTGGATTTCGTGATACGTTTCTTTGTTTTATTCTACCCATTGCAGTATTAACGAGTATATGCCCGCCATCTTGTTCCTCAATATCTACCCACGTAGGCGTAATTTGAGGAGTACCATCCCTCATTAAGGTTGATATGGAAACAAAGTTTTTACCTTCAAAGAGTTTTTTTATGGAAGGATCCTTTATTTTATTATTGTTACTTTGAGTCATGTACACCAAGATATCTGGCAAATATGTGAGATAAAGATTGCGTAATGACGGTGACCGCAGTTTAAATGGATCATGTGCTCCTACTCTGACTGTTCATAGTTCATATCTTGTCAATATTGTTGAGTCTCTGGGCCGTGACATTCACAAACGCATCTATTAGGGTCAGAACAAAATTCTCAATGCCGTTCGCTCTCACATTCGGGTGAAACCCACGTCGACAATTCACTTATAACACACGTTTCTCTGTTAAATAGTTATAGTCTGACTGCACCCGAGTTTGCATTCCACTAAGGACCACATCCACACGAGTCCAGGGATTATATTTACGTCCATTAAGGGTCACACCTATATACTCGGTCACTAGGTGATTGCATTGGGTAAGATTATCATTTATTCATTCAAACGATATTTACACGTATCACTGACGTATGAAACCTTTCTTTTCCATATAACTTCCCCGTACCCACTTTTCTAATTCTCTGTCAGATAATTCATTCCGTGCTCTGAAGATAGATTCTGCGTCTTTTCCTACCGGATTTCTTAACTCTGGGTTGGGTGAATTTAGCGCATTTAGAATTGTTTGAGCCACTTTAGATGGATGAGACGAATAAGCACTACTAATTGACTGGAATCCTTGAAAGACTTTTTGTACCGTCTTGGCATATGGAGATTTATTTGAATCAAAACCTTTTGCGGTCTTAATATTGTCCATAAAGTTACTGCTGATAAATCCTGGTTCAATCAATATGATATTTATGTTAAATTCAGCAAGTTCTTGTCTCAGTGATTCTGTGAATCCTTCTATGGCAAACCTGCTTGCGTGGTATGCAGTGCTAAATGGCAGCAATCCTGTTATTCCACCAACAGAACTTATGTTTACTATTGTACCATTACCCTGCTTTCTCATTGTCGGTATTACTGCTTTCGTAGCTCTTATTACACCGAAAACATTTGTTTCAAACTGCTGCTTTATCTCCTCAAGGCTCGATTCTTCAAGAGAACCAAAAAAGTCATAGCCTGCGTTATTGACTAGAACGTCTATTCTACCGTTTTCTCTGACAATATTATCTATGGCATTATCTACTGAAGAGTCGTTGTTTACATCTAATTGAGTTACGTTTAAGGGGATCTTTTCCTTCGCGGCAATTTCCCGTAGTCCTTCACTCTTACTCATATTTCTCATAGTTGCATACGTTGTGAATTGATTTCTTGCCAACAGTAGAGATGTTTCATAACCTATACCACTTGAAGTACCTGTTACGACAGCCACCTTTGCCATATTAAGCTTATATAAGATTATACTATATTACAGTATTCACAAAAAAGATTCTTTTTGGACTTTGATCTCTCTGCTTTGAATGTTTCGTGTTTCTCTTCACTATGGGTCTGTTGGTGGAAGATGAAAAAATTACAACAGAAATCGATCCTTATAATCTTCCAATACTATCATTCTCTTCTGGCTTGATGATAAAACAAACTCAAAGAATTCCTGCATACGAAGATTACCAAAAGAAATAACAGAATTCATCCAGTCCACAATCCAAGATTCAACCATGATCTGCAATTGGTAAGGCGTTCAAAAGCATACCTGGATGTCATATGTCCATACCATTCTTATGGTATGCAAGAAACTCTTTTCTATTGGTATACCGTTGTTGAAGGAACATGAAAATATTTCAAGCCACATCTGAGGCGCCTGGTATGACTGGGGGGGAGGTTGATAGATTCCTGGAAAGTAAACTG
>JBPCNB010000187.1:0-5818 GCA_051001675.1 Nitrososphaeraceae archaeon
ATCATAAAGAAATTCAAAGTAGTTATCGTACATCTGCTATTTAGGAGTTGTAGAAATCCTCATTGTTGTTCTTATTTTGTAGGGTTCAATTTATCTAATCTATAGACAGGTAATACAAGATTATTAATATTATCAACAGCAGTTATCAGGTGTACTATGCATGATGAAAGATTGTTGCTACAATAGTTTTTTCAGATTGATTAACTCACTGCATATTTACCAAGAGATTAATTAGCCGCATTGAATCTCTAGTTGAGTAGATTCGTTAAAATAATAGTAACGCAACAATAGAATCCTCATAAACAACAAAAAATTCGTGTTTATTTCAGAATGCAAACTAGTTAACCGGTTCCCTCAGACTCCACACTCTCATTAGTTTTTATACATTATTCCGCTCCAAGTAACCCCAAAAGATCAAATTCCTCTGATGGTCTAGATTTTATCTCTGCAATTGAAATCAAGTGACCATCTGGATCTTCTACTATCGTATGCTTCCCAAAGGTTTCTTCTCTAGGTGCCTTAAAGAATCTAACTTTCCTTTCCTTTAAGATTGTAACTATATTATCAAGGTCACTAACCATAAACCCAACTAATACACTCTTTTCTATTCCGTTTTCTTCTGGTACCTTGACTTTTTTCTTCACGGGATGCAAAGCTATGGTTGTATCCTTGTGAAAAAACTCCGTCCAATCTGGAGATTCGGTTTTGATAGGTAGCTCAAGAACATCCTTATAAAATTTCACCGAACGCTCCATATCCGCGACTAATACAATTACTGCTCCTACTTTTGTGAATAACAAGATATTCCAGCTTTCTTTCTCTACAGTACATTAAGATAGTTATTAATTTATCTCCAGATAGATGAGCCGTATGTTGAACAGGCGTTGCGACTTCTACTATCACGATGGAATAATGTCAAAAGAAACAAGATAGTCAGCCCAACTTACAGGGTTTCACATTCAGATATGTTTGATCTTTACATAACCACCTAGATAATAGTTATAGTGATTTTCATTATTCAATTTAACTGCAGCTTTAACAGACAATTTTACTTAGTTAATCGTAACCATTGATATTACATCTTTATATAATTGCAATTTTGTCAGGCCTTATCCGGTGTCATATAGACTACAGTGACAGAGAAAATATTAATTTGTAATATGCAAGGACACAAATAAGTAGGTATCACAAGTTACCTAATTGTCACATAAGGTCATCTTGGATGTAGATCCAGGGATAGATGATGCAATAGCCATAGTAACGGCATTAAGCTCAGATGAGATTGAAGTTGTTGGAATCGCTACTGTGTATGGCAACGTCCTACCTCAGGTTGGAATGCTAAACACATTGAAAGTGTTAGAATTGATGGACCGGATGGATATTCCAGTTGTAATAGGGGCAAAAAGACCACTCAAGAAGGGACTCGTCTCTAGCAGAATTAGGAAAAGGAGGGAAACAAGTCATGGAAAATGGGGGCTGGGAAGCTTGCACGTAAACCCCCCCATCATTGACGAATCATTCAAAAAAAGAATAGGAAACAAAATGAATTACCATGACATGCTAACAACAAATGTCAATAATAACAACTTTGTAGGTTTCATTGATGAAATTATCAACTATTACAGGGATCATGAAATTTCAATAGTAGCTACTGGACCCTTAACAAATATTGCGCAGGCGATTAGGTATAGACCAGAATTTATCCATAAAGTAGGCCAGCTATCAATCATGGGGGGTGCATATGGTTTAGCCGGTAAAAGTAATGGGAACACAACCCGTTACGCCGAATTCAATTTTTATTGTGATCCTGAAGCTGCTAGAGTAGTTCTAAGCTCTCCAGGCTTGAACTCAAAGATCAAGGTTGTCGGATTAGACGTCACACAACATCCAACATGTAGGTTGGATAAAGAATTCATAAATAGAGTTCGTATTGGTATTAACGAAGGCAAAATCTCACCCACATCTGAGTTTATTTTATCTCTGTTAGACTTTAAGTTGTCTCATAATACTATTTTCCATCTTCATGATGTGCTTGCGGTATTACTTTATGAACGACCGTCGTATTTTTCTTTTAGGAAAGGAAATATCGATATAACATTAAAAGGAAAATTGCGGGGACGTTCAAAGTTTATTGATGACAAAATTTCAGGAAACGTTCAAGTCGCCGTAGTCGTTAACGAATATGGATTCAAGAATTTTCTCTATAGCAGACTTGTCAACCGAGAATAAAGTTTGATGGAAGAGGCGAACAGAGAGTTCTTGAACATTATTACCGCCACCTATCTAACAACGTAGCACATATACAATAAACTCGAATAAAAGCGACGAATACTAAAAGACGGATTCAGGTTTGGCGTATCCAAGTATAGACCTGTTCTTTATCTTTCTCCCTCACATTGCACAATTCTCCAATTTATCTGTAAGTCCCTTACAAAAATGCCATCTAAGAACAACCTTTTTCTATATTCGATACTTATACCCTCTATCCTTATTACCTTCTGTCTATTTCTTTATGATGAATGGGTAGAACAATTCCATCATTAAACAACAAATACAATAGAAAAGGAGAAATAGAGGTAATTTCGTAAGCGCTCGATCAAACAGATAGAAAGATATTTGATGAGTTGTTTGCTATATCAAGGCTGTGCAATTCAGCATCATCTTATTTCGATTAACATGTCAGAATATATTCTCTACTGATATCAATTATCTTCTATCAATACCAACAACTTATGGACCTATCTGACCAATTCCACCAATCGAGATAAGAAAGAGCAACAAAAATACGAGAATTTTATGATGCTATATTGTTCTGATAATGAAAAACGGATAGGGAAATCGATCAAGGGCAAGAATACAACAAGACGATGACATCATTATAACTCCATCACATTTTCTTCAAAATACATTAGCCCAAGATAATGGAGCATTTAATTGATAAAGTCAGAAATTTAACCAGTGTTGACTTTCTACTCGGTTATCAATACTTAGTGACTCTTGGATGACAGAGAATGTTCGCATATGTCATGTACCGGGGTCCGGGCACTATTTTCGTCTGATGTTTTATTTCACAAATTTAGGATATTCTGCTATAGGTTCTATACTCACAAAGAACGGACTCAGGGTTGAAGATGTGGAAGGAATAGCATAATTCTGTTAACGTAAGTGTGTTAATGTAACTTTTTTGTTATTTTATGCACTGACAAATTAATGAAAAAGCGCATCTACCATAAATGCGATAAAAAGTGCAGTTAAATACGGGCTAGAGAATTTGAAAACTGTCCATGATGCCTTTTCACTTGGTTTTATCAATAACCATATTGATAGCAATACCGTTACTACACCAAAAATGCTAGCAGTAATCAAATAGATCAGTCCAAATTGACCAAAAAAAAATGGAAGAATGCTAAATACAACCATCATAAGAGTAGTTCCTGCAATTATGCGAACCGATCTTTTTTCACCAGAAATCACGGGTAGCATCGGGACACGAGCTTTTGTATAATCCTTTTTGACATGTAATGCAAGGCTCCAGATGTGAGTCGGTATCCATAGAAAAACCAGGCCAGCCATCACTAGACCAATTTCAATGTTTTGAGTAGTCACTGCAACATAACCTATTAAGGCAGGTGCACCACCTGAAAACCCACCAAGGATAATATTTGTCTGGCTTCTCCTTTTCAACCATTTACTGTATACTATAATATTGTCAAATAGTCCAAAAATCATTAGAGCAAAAGCCCAGATATTTATTAACCATGCAAACACTAATGAAATTACTGCTAAGATTAGGCCAAACATTAGTGCGTTCTTAGGAGAAATTCTCCCAGAGGGAATAGGCCTTGCCTTAGTTCTCTCCATAATCGCGTCAATATCACGATCATTGTAGCTGGTAAGTGTATCAGCAGCAGCAGAGCCAGCAGCAACTCCACCAATAATTAATATCCAAGTCAAAGGCGGAACATAAACATTAAACAACAAAGAGGCAGTAAGTGCAGAAGCGAACGCTGTAAAGACCAACAGGTACCAGATCTTGGGCTTCGTAAGTTCATAATAATTTCTGACCTGATTACCTACAGCCATCATTTGAGGGATCATAATGTTAATATCAGACTTGTTTTTGAGTCTATCATCAAATATGATTCTAGTTATTTATATCTTCAAAATGAAACAAATAATTGATTACTTCGAAATTGAGCTTGGGTAGATTAATTCACGAGCAGTCTTTCTCATTTCAATAAAAGTTTCCGTCTTTTGAACTCCCTCTATACGGCCTACCTTTTCAGAAATCAATTGATGCATTTCATCAAGAGATCGGGCATTCATAGTTACTAAGACATCAAATCTACCAGTCACTTCTGAAACTTCACGTACTTCTGGAACCTTGAAGAGCTCGTTGAGAACATTATCTCTCAGTTTAGAGTCCATATTAATTCCTGTCAGAGCTTTAACGTTCAGACCAAGAGCTTCGTCATTAATTATTACTGTAAATTTCTTGATAAGACCTCTCTTTATAAGCCGCTTTATTCTGCTATATACTACAGAAGCGTTAATATTTACTTTTTTTGAAAGTTTAGGTACTGAAATACTTGCATCGTTAGAAAGCTCGCTAAGAATTTTTAGATCTAAATCATCGATCCTGTCCATTTAATGTCCTAATATATCTTTAGCTTGGAGGTTTAATAAATGTATTAATTTCAAATTTACATATATTTTTATGAAAAGTACTAAATCATCTTTTTGTCATGCAATAGCTCAGCCAGTAACACGGCACCCCTAGCAGAACCCATCTTTTCATTGTGTGATAGCAGGACGTATTTTATACCGTTCTCAAATACTGTATCTTTTCTCAACCTGCCCACAGCTGTTGTCATTCCATCATTAATCTCTCTATCTATTCGTGGTTGCGGGCGGGTCGGATCATCATGGACAATTATGTAGTCTTTTGGAGAAGAAGGTAATTTTTTGATTGTTACACCATTTGAAAATCTGATCATCGCATCTTTGACTTGCTCAGGCTCGGCTCGTTTTTTCGTTCCAATAAAAACCGTTTCTGTGTGACCATCTAAAACAGGAACCCTTGTGCATGTACAGCTGACTTTTAATGTAGCTGAAATAATTGATCCAGAATCGAAATTACCCAGAATCTTCTTTGTCTCCACCTGAACTTTTTCTTCTTCTTTGGGAATATATGGAATAATATTATCCATTATGTCTAGAGCAATAACACCAGGAGACCTACCCGCGCCGGATAGTGCCTGCATGGAAGTCATAAAGACACTTTCTATTGCAAACTCTTCCATGATTGGTTTTAAGGTGATTGCGAGACCAGTTGTAGTACAGTTTGGTAACGGAGCAACAAAACCTTTCCATCCTCTATTCTTTCTCTGAATATTCAGTAACTGGACATGCTCATCATTTACTCCCGGAATCAATATAGGGACATCCTTTTCATATCGAAAAGCAGCGGCAGTACTGATAACAGGGACTGACTTTGCAAACTTTGGTTCAATAATCTGAGCATCGTCTGACTCAAGGGCAGTAAAAATTAGGTCAAATTTCTGGGAGTCTATATCTTCAACCCCGCTAACAATAGTGTCTCGCATATATTCTGGAATCTGTTCCTTGCTGTGCCATTTTAGAACTTGCGAGTCTTTATCACGAAGAGCATCGATATATTTTTTGCCTGCAGACCTCTTAGATGAAGCAATTTGGGTTAATTCGAACCAAGGATGTTTATTTAGGGCAAGTACAAATTCTTGTCCGACAGCACCTGTGGCCCCGACTAGCGCAGCTTTTAACATAGTGAGGATAAATC
>JBPCNB010000188.1:0-2106 GCA_051001675.1 Nitrososphaeraceae archaeon
GAAACTCCTGACGTTGCTATTTGGAATAAATCAGTTCAAAAGAAAAATAATATTGCAAATCACTCAAAAGAGAGAGAATATGGAGAGGCACAAACCATTGGGATTGGATTAAGAAAGAAACAACGTAAGAATGATGATGACAATAAGGACTCAACAATAATAGATCCAGCTAATCAAAGAGAAATGGATGACGTAGTTAATTCTGGAGATACTCTAACAGACAAAGCATAACTATTCTCAAACTACCTTAGTTCCAAATAAATTATCAAGCTTTTAACAGGGGCTTTCATAGGGATACTATACAATGAAAAACATAGAAATTCGTTTTCTTGATTATTTTCAAATTAATCCTCATTGGTGGCGCTGAAATTGTTAAATCAAGTGAAGTACAGTATAATATCCCATGGTTATAGAGGCTGAAAGAACCAATACCGAAGAAAGTAGAAGTGGATTTCCTGAAGTTCCTGACGAAGCAATAGTCAAACCTGAAGACGAAAGGCCTGCAAAAATGTCTAAAAGACCTGAAGAAGAGCTACCAGGAGACGAAAATAAGCACGATGACGAAGGTATAGATGATAGTACTGATATGGATGGAGACGGTAGTCCAGATTAGAGGCCCATCGGCAGGTCCTGCTCCAGTTAGTTAATACATTTCACTTGACCGATAAGGTTGATTGTCTGGTAGATAGAAATTCCAGTTCATGTTCAATTGTATTTCTTTCATTTTCTGATAATTTATTGCCAAGCATTTCCTTGAATTGTAGAGCATTGATTACAGCTGCTCCTCCATAATGGTTGTTAAAATAGGCTCTTAGAACTTTTGTTTGTTTTTTGACTTCTTCTACTTTTTCAACCCATGGTTTTAGTTCCTCTTTACTGTAGAGGTAATTATACCAATAATGTCCTTTTGTATTCCTTCCGTGAAATCTAATAAAGGAATGATCAGCAGTAGTTACAGTAACATCAGATAGGAATTCTAGATTTTCTTTTGCAGGAGAATCCGTCATAACCGCTGCGATATTGTAATGTTTTAGCATATCCCATGGCCCTTCTGTCTTCCATGAGGGATGTCTAAACTCAACACCATATTGGTAACCTGATGGTAATTTGTCAAGAAACTTCTCTATATTCTTAAAATCAATGACGGTAAAGCTTGGAGGGAGTTGTAATAGTATGGCTCCTAGTTTATTTGAGTTCTTTAGAGGAGATATCTTGTCACAAATTCTTCAAAATCTGTTATCGCATTTTTATTTACATCTAATCTTTTTTGATGAGTAATAATCTCTGGTACCTTTACTGAAAACTGGAATTTCTCTGGGGTAGATTTAACCATTCCAATAAATGTCCCTTTGGTCATATGACAATAGAATTTCTCATAAAAAATAGAATCCATCTCTGCTGTATCAAAAAACTGTGAATAGTATCTTAGTCTCTTTGTATTCTTGTCTGGATAGAATACTCCAACCCAACCTCCTTTATCAGAGGTGTCTCCATAATTCCAGCCAGAACAGCCTAAAAGTAAGTCAACCATTTCTATATTTTTATGTCGGGCATAATTATCATTATGTTTATCCTGTGTACTTGTTTTTACTCATTGTGTATCATCATCTTGATTGACCACTCTTTTTGTACTTCATAAACAGTTGTTTTGGTATTTCGTAGCTTACTGGATTATATTTTTTCTCTTTTTCTAACTGTTCAATTTTGGGATGACAAGAGTAGCAATAATGACATCTAATACAAACATGAGCACTTCTCTTTCTACAATCTATACATTCACCGTAAGGAAATCTGCTGTCTGAAAGATACTCATGCATGTGCATAAACAAAGATTGTGATCAAATGTAATAAAATGAAGGGTGTATAAAGGGGAGGGACAATACACCTGCCTTTTTTGATTAATCAAATAAATTATAGTGGTCTAATTATTTGTTCAGCCTTTCACCTTTGGTCGTCCCCCTATACTCTCTTTTACTATCATCTAATTTGGTAACGAAAATCCTGTATGCGTCAGTCTAAATATTAATAACTTCATATAAGCTGGTTATATTCTGGTAATAATAATGTCGTCAGAGGCCAATGCACTATCTCAATTAAATAAACTGC
>JBPCNB010000189.1:0-1833 GCA_051001675.1 Nitrososphaeraceae archaeon
GAGAACGGTGTTATGAGTGACTATGCAAATATCGATGCGATCATCGATCCTCAATTTGTGAAGGCTATTGCCAGCGAGAAAAAATCTTCTATTCTGGGAAACGGGCTCAAGTAGTGAGGATCAGGAATAAAATACTACTAGTGATTCTACCAGTTGTTGTAGTTTCAATACTCACAATTTCGGCTATTGCTCTGAATAACTTTTTTGTATCCACAAAAAATGAAATAATAGACAAGCTAAAACTAACAGGCGATAGTACCGCAGATAAGATTTCAAGAGTAATGTTTGAAAGAGTAGCGGATATAAAGTTCCTCTCTGACAGCAACCTGCTCTCAGATCCTGATATAAATCTCATTCAAAAAGTCAATTTTTTGAGGTCAGCAGAAAGAGCCTACAAAAGCTACGCATCCATGTCTTTATATGACAAAGATGGTATCAAGATTGGCGATACAAGAAGCCTTTACGTCGGATTAAACGAATCTGAAAAGCCTTTTTTCACTCACGCCATTAGAGGACAGATCTATTATGATAAGATCCCCGCCTTATCTAAGTCCTTATCACAGTATGTAATTCATTTCTCGGCACCGTTGTATTCTGAAGTAGGTAACATTTCCGGAGTAATTGTAGCACGTTATCCAGTATCCAAACTAAACGATATATTTAGAAATTCTCCCGTCAGCGGTGCGGAGAATATCAATCCTATCAGACTAGATCTAATTGCCAATAACGGACTAGTCATTTATTCTAACCATGACAGAAAGTCGATGCTTCATGAAAACTTAAGAGATCTTGCAATTTTTAAAGCCTTGACGAACAGTTCGGGAACTGATCAAAAAGATAAACGGACAGTTCCAGTCACAATAGAGTTCACCAGTCGGTATGGAGAATCCCTCTATTTGGGCATTAGTCAAGGTCAAGGTTACTTGGACTATAGGGGCAGCGGTTGGTTCCTGATATTGTCCGAGTCAACTAAAGACGCGTTCGCGGTGCTTCAGCGAACCATAAATGATTTCATTATTGCCGCGGGGATAATATTGGTTATCGCGTTGATCTTGATCCTTATTTTTTCAAATCGACTTACCACTCCCATAACTAGTCTACGAACCTTGGCTTTACAGTTAAGTGAGGGAAATTACGAAACCCAATTCCCAACTCATTTTAGGGATGAGCTCGGGGATTTATCTCATGCCTTGGACGTAATGCGAACTAGAATTACAGAAACTAACAAGCACTTGAATGATTTGGTAAATCAAAAAACTGGTCAACTAATAGAGATGAATAAGGACCTTATCGAGTCGAAGAATCGGCTTGAAGCCTTAAATAAATCTCTTATTTTGTCCGACAAGGCAAAAGAAGAATTCATAATGATGGTAAGCCATGAACTCAAGACACCCATAACACCTGCAAAAATCTACACCGAAATTCTTCTCAAGTCTAACTCACTGGGGGATCTTAGTGAAAAACAGAAAAAAGCAATTCGAGCTGTTCACAAAAGCATTTCTAGACTAGAGGGTCTCATAAATGATGTTCTAGACGTATACAAGCTTGATGTTGGAAAAATGAGCTTAAAGAAAAAGGAAATTGCGGTGAAGGATATTATCAATGAGAACGTTTCTGAGCTAATGCCTTTAATGGTAGAAAAAGGAATTAATTTTAAAGCCGAAGTAAAGCCGCCGTGTGGTCAAATTAGAGTACTATGCGATCCTAGAAGGATCGCACAAGTTATAGGTAACCTCGTAAGGAATTCAGTAGACTTTGTAGAGGACAAAGTTGGAAGAATTATAATAAGAGCTGAATTGATTCAAAATGAACGAGCTAACGATACCATAAAAC
>JBPCNB010000190.1:0-2957 GCA_051001675.1 Nitrososphaeraceae archaeon
TCTATAGAGAGTCCTTCCATGTTTTTAGTATTCCTTTAATTATGAGATACATTGATTCCTATATATAGGAACTTTAGCAGGTCTAAGAGAAGCATTCTAACAAATGTCCTAAATTTGGAAAATCAATCGAATTCGCCATACTGGAAGATAAGTCAGTGGAGATTCAGAGTGATCCATCTGGATTACAGCCCAGAGCAAGAAATGCACAGCATTTCAGAGCGACTAATCTATAGATACTATCGACTCTAATAATGGACACGGAAATGGTAGAAAATGAAAGCGACCCATGAATATGCGGTAACTATGTATCTATTAATTCATGATAGTTCTGATATAGTCAGATTAATATTAGAAGCAGCAAACGGCGGAGCGACTAAAACAAAAATCATGTATAAATCGTATTTGTCATTTGCCCAATTGAGAGACTATCTACGATGTTGTCGGAACAAGGTTTGGTTGAATATGAGGAACTTGGTCATCGGTTCAAAACTACAACTAAAGGTCTAAGCTACACTAAATTATTATCTTCATTGTGTAGAGCTGTTATTGTTTACTGCACTTTTAATTCTTTGACTTCGAAAGGTGGTATATTCATATCCAGGTATTCTTTTAATCTGAACTCAATATCTTTAGCCGTCAAATCTTCCATACTGGGTGAACCAATATCAAAAGATAATTTATCGGGTTCAGCTTTGACATTTGTTATAACAAAGTCCGCATATTGATTTGTAATTTCGTTGACCCAGTAATGAACTTCATCTGTCTTTTTTACGTTCGAAACTTTCAGCTCGACTTTTACGGGTTTAAACTTAGTTGCACCTTTCAAGTAATCCTTACTACCTTCATCTATGTTGTATCCTTCATTGGACAAGACTTATCTCTTCTATTATACAATTCATCGTTAATAAGCACTTTGCTCAGTTTTTTATTTACGACAAGTTCCATTTAGCTTATTGTCTTAGTGGATGGTTAATTATAGTTTATATTTAATGTCTTTACTTTCTATATCTGATGATTATGAAAGCAAAGTGCGGTCATGTCGCAGAAAAATCATATGCAGAAGCCCACTGTGGACTATGTAGAAAATGTCATTCTAATTTTTCATTTATTCTGGAATTGGAACAAAAGTATGGTGAAGACGCATTAGTAGAATACTGGTACGGCAAGATACTTACTTATTCATCAGAAGCTAAGGAAGATGTAGACTGCTTGATAAATCATTTGATTGAGTATTATCAACAGAAATTGACTGAGTTTCCTTCAAAGGGAAAGTATATCAAAAAGATGTTGTACATGTTACGTTCTATACAAGTACCATTTGATATGCAAACATTAAGATGATTTTATATTTCGCACCGCTTCTTTGGTAGGCACTATTCTACTTTCTGGCGATTCCATGATTGTACGTACTCAATAAAGATAAAGAAGATTAAGCATGGATTAATAGTAATTATTGATTCCAAAATTCAATAGAAAGACCAGTCCCATCCACATCTTTTATTTCGCGTCTTGATCTTTCTATCGTAAACGTAGCGTCCAGAATACAGTTTATACCTGCGTTATGCAGATATTTAGCCAACAATATCAAAACATCATAAATCAATCTTCTTTCTCTTCGTCCATACATTGGTTTAGAGAATAGCTCTTTCCTTATTTTATCTGTGGATAGAATAACAGCATTAATCAATGGGGCAATCTCTTTTGCCAATGTTGTTTTACCAACTCCTGGTAATCCACAAATAACTATTATCATTACAGATATATATCTCTCTTCTAATAAAAGGAATATCTTTCTATTTTATTATAATTCCCCTTACTAGAGCCCACACTGCTCTATGGCACTTCATTTTATATCCAACCTAGTCTAAAGTTAGACTATCCTAAGTTACTCATAACTTGTATTTTGTCATATTCACTACAAACAAAACTGCTATCTTACTCTGCTTTAAAGCTACTGTTAAACTAGACCCGTTACCCTCCATATTCTGTTTCTAACGATTGAATTTGTTCAGCCAGCTCAGGGTGAAATGTTGCTATTGGTTTCCATCCTCGATGTTGCAGCGAATGAAAACAAAATAAGAACTACAAAATTGATGTATGGCTCTTTTCTCTCTATTGTCAAATTTGTCTTCATTTGGAATCTCTAATAAGCGAGCGACTGCGAAAGTACGAAGTCAATAAATCCTATTCTATAACTTTCCAAGGGAGACTATTCTTTGAACTTTATAACAAAATGGCTGATATGTTGAACGCAAATAAAGAACCGACTTAATCGGCAGCCCATGGAACAGGAATCGGTTTTCAATAAAGTTTGCTCTCTTTATCCATGGACATCTTAAGGCCTACGGGCTATATTCATGGCCATAAAACTTTTTGAATCACGCAAATTGTTTATCTCATATGAGGAATTGTCTACTCAAATTGTTAAATAATATAATGTCCATAAAGAACTATGTCAACCAAAACAGAGCATAAATGTGGTGCTTGTGGCGTTGTTGTAAGCTCATATGAAGAACTGAAAGCACATAACCTGCGACAGCACCAACAATGATTCTTTAATTTTAATTTAAGCGCTCGACAATATGAAGATATATCCTAATATTTAATGGCATTGCCAGTTTGATAACAGTCTCAAATAATTACAAAGATGCGTAGTGTGCTGCGCCAGAGGTGTGTTGCTGGGCCTGAAGTTCAGAATAAATAGCCTAAGACAAAAAATTAGATAAATGGCACCAACGCATTCACATCCATAATTCGGACACTTGGAAAATATTAGTAGAGAGAAGTTTTCGGTGAATCATTCAAAATGACTTAGCCTCCTGCTCCTTAAAGAATTTCGTAGTATTACCATATCATAGTAGAGTTATCATATTGACGAACTTGCGTTTTAATATTTGATTACTCATTTATGTCACCGGAACTAACATTCAACAACACCTACTAAAACACATTGGAAT
>JBPCNB010000191.1:0-6762 GCA_051001675.1 Nitrososphaeraceae archaeon
TTGTAGTACAATAAGGGGACGAAGAAGCTTTAGTCCAGCCTGAAGATAGTATACTATTGCTGCTGGAAAAGGTCTTTCCCAATAGATTTTGCCTGTAGCAAAAATACTTCTTATGAAACTTTTCCTCCAACGAATTTGTTGCTTTACGAGTTTAGACAGCGTGTCTGGTTCGGTACAGTATACTACCACACTTGGACTGTATTTTAATTTCCATAACTCATTGTTATATTTGCCCATTCTGGCTCCAAGAACGAATGCAGTTAAACGTCTATCTGTCGCAAATTTAAATTCTTTTCCCAAAAACCTGTCATTTGCCCATGCGTGGATGAATGGTCTAATAGCTTCTCTTCGATAGGCCGTGAATGGACCGCAACAACATGTAAGTGAAGAGAAAGAACTTTCTAGTCCCTTAAGAATTCTGCAAGAGTTGTCCAACCATACGTCCTTTATCTTTTGTATTGTATTACCCTTACCCGTTGTTCCTTCGACTCCTTCTTTTATATGCGCTGTAATTGCTCCAATTCCCCTGTCACTGAGTAGTATCTTGACTGCTTTTTCTATCGCATCTTTTGCCACAACTGTGTCGCTATCAATGGGAATCAAGATTTCACCTGAGGCAGTGTCTATTCCCCTTTCCACTGCTTTCTTTTTTCCTAAATTGTTAGTTAAATGAATGATACGTAGATTGCTATACTTTTTTTGCATTTCGTCAAGTATCTGAGGAGTTTTATCAGTACTTGCATCCTCGACTACAATGATTTCTTTGTTCTCATATGATGACTCTATGCATGATAGAATGCATTTTTCAATAATGCCTTCCTCATTCTTTACAGGAACAACGACAGATACAAGTGGACCGTAATTTCTTGCATCAATACCTTGGGCAACGTCATATGGGTCCTTGTATTTCAGGTAGGCGAAAAATAAGTATGAGAACAGTACGAAAGTCGTTAAAAAACTGTAAATTCCAACAAGAACGTTTACCTGAGTTGCGTATAATATTACATAAACCTTGAATGCTAATACGACAGCTACTCCGACGAGTAACATGTACCTTACCAGCCATCTTTTTTTGTCTAGCTCTAACTTTCGGTAGTCCTGGCGTTTCAGTAGGAGATTTAAAGTCATGTAAATTTCTCTCCATAAGCAAGGCCAAAAATTCCACTGAAGCCTTGCATACTTGTGTGCTCATTGGATTTTTCTTTTAATAAGAAGAAATACGAAGGATTTTTCAAGCTAAGTAATCACCTTATAATCTGTTGTTGTTGCTCTAGACGATAACTTTCTTCTGCAGGTATCTTTAATCCCTCTATAGAGGAGTCATTCGTGGCCTGCTGCCCTGCCATTAAGAACAGTTGTGTCGAATTTACTTTGTGTCTTATTGATTTTGCTGGTACTCCTGCAACTACGTCTTCATCTGGAACATCATGGATTACTGCTGCTCCACACCCAACAATTACCTTTTTGCCAACTTTGATTTTATTCTTTAGTGTACAGTTAAGTCCAAGCCATGTATTGTCACCTACGATGGTGCTTCCTCCAATAATTGTGCCTGCCGTAAGTTCACAGTTGATACCTAAAACTACATTGTGAGCTACGTGGACCAGTCCGTCCAGTTTAGTACCATCGTTTATTATGGTATCTGAAAGTGAACCTCGTGCAACAGAGCAATTAGAGGATATGAGAACATTGTTCCCAATTCTAACTCCACGAAAATGCGGGAATGCTTCAAGCTCAAGAGTTTGGGGATCTCTCTCAAAAGCAAAACCGTCATTGCCTATTGTAGCTCCTGACTGGATTATGCAGTTGTCACCAACTATACAATTCTGTACAAGGTTTACTCCGCCATACAGTATTGTGTTATCGCCGATCTTACAGTTATTACCTACTATTGCGTGATCTCCAATTAAACAATTAGTTCCTATCTGAGCAGTTTTGGATATGATAGCATGAGGAGAAATTTTGTTTTGTGTCCTCTTTTTGTATATTTCGTTTGTCAGATGTATGAACACTAATCTCGGATTTTCTACGTAAATAAGAAGTTGGTATTCGGCTGTTGGATACACGAATCCTTCCATACTTTTATTGCATAGGATTACCCCAGCCCGAGAATTTGAAATCGACTGGACTCCTGTCTTACCATCCGAAGAGCAAAACGAGAGGTCTCTTTCGGTGGCTTCTTCGACAGAAGCAACCCCACTAACGAGCTTGTCTCCTTTGCCCTCGGTTCGATAATTTATATCCAGGTGTGTTAAAGCTGATTCAACATCCCATTGCATTGTCTTTTCCACCCACTAGTTCGTCTTTCACTTTGTTTAGCATCATTCTAATACGTCAGGGTATGATCCATAGGGTTATGATAAAAAATTTCGTTGTAAAATAATCCTTGTATTTACTACGTGATGTTATATTGCGTGAAGATTGCTATAAGGGTAGATGCAGATAATAAACTCCCTATATGAGGACAATATCCTATTTTTTTCCAATATCCTCTTTCATTAAATATTATTAGGTTGGGATAACATATTTTGTCGCATAATGGAGCTGTTTAAGGTTAATATCGTATGATTCTCTAAATGATATACTCAGAATAAGCATCGAATCAAATCCAGTCAAAATTCAGCAGCACTATGATAACACTAAGAATACCATCTGAGGGAGAAAGGGATGCAGGCAATAGCGCCAATTATATCGGTCTATTCAGCGATGATTGGACACTGGCGAGAATAAAATATCCTGAGTAATTGCATTGCTGTTACCTTACGTGCAGAAGTTATGACCCTAATTCTGATAAATCCACGAAATCGCTCGTAGCGGGTTTATTGCACGAGAGTTAAAAACTTGTTTGAAATACTAGTTAATCCAAACCAGTTCTTTGGCTTTCTGGTTATTATATTACATAATAGTGCCAGTTTTTCCCAGAAATGCACCATAGTTATTAGTCGTAACTATATTTTTAAAAATAATTAGAGTCATACTGAACATATCGAATTTTTAAATGACGGGAAGATAGCTTCGGGACAAAAATAGATGTAATAGATCTGACGTACTACTAGTGAACAATCGCCAGGAGAATACCTTTCTAACGTTTTTCTTATGCAATCAAATTAAATCGTTAACCTATATCAAGCCCGGAATAAATTAAGTGCAGCTAGCGCTACTAATTTGGGGATAGATTATGATAATTAATGTTTTTCCGATTCGTGACAGGGAACGAGGATTCTTAAATTATAAGCAATATCATCCGTATATCAATCACACAGTTTATCAGAAATGAAGCAGTCAGTAATTGAGCCATAATCCTGTCTAAAATCAAGGCAGTAGCTTTCCGCGTTTTGTGAATAATACTTGGGACCGTTGATGTAACTATGGACACAGCAGCGAATAACATAACAAACATCGACATTAAGAAAAACACTCTTTTTGGATTCATCAGCAAAAGAGGGTTATATGAGAGTAAGTAAACATTTTACGATGATTTCGACGAATATAGACAATTTTCGGGAAATTTTTGAGATATTACCTTTGGCAATATAAGAAGGTTCACAATTACTAAAAACAGCTCCTGTTCCCTTTATGGAATACTACTTTGGCATTCGATGAACAGCGAAGAATATTTCTTAATTCATGTTTTTTCGGAATCAAAGTGCTTTAAAAAGGCAATTCTGACTCATTTTAACGAAGCATGTTTTTATTACAATTTCCTTAATGGCATCAATAGGAACATAATGTCAGCTGTATATGAAAAAAATGATAGCACTGAAAACGAGTTAAAAGAAAACGTCTCTGCAAAATTGAAAGAAGTTAGAAAATTGGAACCTATGCATATCAACAAAGTCCTGGTAATAGGACTAGGCCAATTAGGACTACCTGTAGCAAGATATGTATATGAAAGAGGATTGGATGTAAGTGGATATGATATCAGCAGTAAAGCGATGGAACGTGCGGAGAAAACAACAGGCATAAAACAAGCTACCAACTTTAGCGGATTTGATGCTTACATCTTATGTGTTTCAACACACAAGCAAGAAGACATGTTTTCACCTCAAATTGAAGGTATATTATCAATAGTTGAAAGGCTTTCAAAAGAAGCAAAGGATGGAGCCCTTGTTTCAATAGAAAGCACTATCCCGTTAGGAACTTCAAAGAAAGTATTTGAAATATTAAAACATAGACTGCATGTTGTCCATGCTCCTCATAGATGGTACGCACTAGAAGAGAAAGAGCACGGTGTGAATCAATTGCGTGTGGTAGGTGGAGTTCGTGATTGCTGTCTTAGGGTAGGTATGCAGTTTTATGATGGTAGTAGCTCGAAGATTGATAATAATAATTCCGTAACAACACAAGAACGGACAGACTCAACGACATCCGTGATGCAAACTACCACGAACGGAACTTTAGGCATACCTATGCATCCAGTAACAGAAGTAGAAATTGCTGAATTAACCAAAATAATTGAAAATGCACATAGATATTTACAAATAGCATTTGCAGAAGATCTCTATCTGTACTGTCAAGGAAACAACTTGAGCTTTTCAGAGCTAAGAGATTCGTTGAATACCAAATGGAATGTAAATGTTCTTGAACCCAGAGAAGGAATTGGAGGTCATTGCCTACCAAAGGACACCAAGATGTTTCTGAATTCGGCTTCTTCTTCTAAATCGTCTATAAGAAGCAAAATAATACAAGCAGCAATTGAAGTTGACGCAGATTATAGAAGTTACAGGCAGAGCAGCAATCAACAGGAAATTGTGATAGAAGAACACAACAAGCCAGCAGTGGTCACACCACCCGCTGCTGCAACATCAGCAATGGCATAAATAGATAACCACAGTTGGTGTTCAGGACAGCAACTACAACGGACTAGCTATAAGTGAACACTACTTTCATATTTCCATAACATTCTTGATTTTTTTTGACATTTTAAGGATTTCGCTAGATAAAGACAGATTTCTGTGTAGTCACAGTAGATGTGAATACGCATAGTTGAAATCTATGGCTTCTACTATACTATACCCACTATCATGTCATGCTGATAATAGAGATACTGTTAATTTATCTGTCCTATTTGAAAAATTCCATCAGCCAAATTCTGACAGTATTCCTGAGTATGTATGGAATAAACATTCCATTGATTAGACCAAACACGCCATTTTATAGACTATTTCGATGAGTACTTAGAAAAATATGGGAAGAACAAACCCTTTCTCTAGGATTCAAGAAATAAAGCAGAATTTACAAAAAGTACGATAAAATCTCTATTACTTACTTTCTCATAAGGTACAGGGCTAAATTTTACCCATTATCCCTTTATTCTTAGATAAGGCAACTGATAGTTGTAATGAAGAAAAGTAGTAACAAGCAATTCATCGTATTAGCTTTCGCTACTATGTTTGCACTACTTATGTTAACAACCATAGGTTCTTTCCCTTCAACACCAACCAATGTATTTGGTCAGTCAAATGACGATGATGGTGACATGAAGCATGATGATACCTCTCCCAGCAGCAATGACAACGAATGGGATGGAAATGACAACGAGAGGGAGATGAACAAATATAATGATCATGAAAACAATCGATTTGTAATATTAACTTTTGATGGTGGATATAAAAGTCATTTTACAGCTGTTAAACCAATATTAGACAAATATGACTTTAAGGCTACGTTTTATGTAGTTTGCAATTATGCACAAAAGGCTTCAATAGAAAATGCTAGTAATCGAATGAATTGGAATGAAATTACTGAACTACATAAAGAAGCCCATGATATAGGATCTAATACAATGAGTCATGTAAAACTTCATAATATTCCAGTAGAAAGAATGCAATATGAAGTTGGCGTTTCACGCCAATGTCTTCTGACTCACGGTATAAATGCTACAAGCTTTGCATATCCTTATGGCAAAGGGACAACTACCGAAGCTGTGATTAGTACAGTCGCTAATTATTATGACATAGCAAGGACTGCTGGTGCCCCACTTATGTTCTTAGATTGCAACGGAGGGAAGAAAAATGATCGTCATGGCAATGACCTTACTGAAAGCAGTAAGAATGGCAATGAATACTATCATGATATCGGCATGACTATAGATCCAAAAATAAGTCAAGCCGGCTGCAGCCCTTTTTCAGCTGATGGTGGCCTGAATCCTGTAAGCAGATATTCTCTTAAGAGTTGGAGTCATGATAGTGAAAGAAAGGACAACTTGTATAATCAATCGGAAATGTATAGTAAATTTGTCGAGATAGTAGATGGGCAGGATAAATATAATAACCATTCCGACGGTGAAGATGAAGACGATAAAGAAAATACGGTAAAAGCAATTCCCATAATAACATGGAATAACATAATAAACTATACTTCAAAAGAAGAAGGACAAAGACAAGTAGAAGGAAATATAGAACAACATCCTTATACTACAACGAGTATTGATTTATTTGAAGAAGAAATAAAATATCTTTATGATAATGGCTTTAAGGTAATTACGATGGCTGACCTTGCATATGACGAAAATACAAATAATTTAAACATCAAAGATATTGCATCTTCTTTGGTGGCCCCGATTGTGAATTATAGTAACGATGAGGATGAGGATGATGATTCGAAGAATGAGAAAAACGACGAAGAAGGAAACGCGCCTATGCGTAATGATAATGAGGTTTAGATTCGGGTAAGTCTAATTGATTGATTGATTGATTGTTTGATTCTATTTTTTTCGCACACATTTATTCTTGCCGGTTATAGAGTCACACTAAATGGTTC
>JBPCNB010000192.1:0-3961 GCA_051001675.1 Nitrososphaeraceae archaeon
CTATTGTGATTGTAATCGGAATACCAAGAACTGATTTAATCTTTCTTGCAAAATCCTCAGCCTTGTTCTTATCTGAACCAAAGCAGAAGGCTAAAGCAATTCCATATTCGTTGATGGGATTATATTAAATGACTGAGGTCAGCTGAGCATATGTATGAATTGCACAGACTGTAACTAGTATAAAAAAACTAAAGCGTCGTAGCCAAAGATATGTATGTGTCTGCCATTAACTTGTCGTTAATAGCATTTAATATGTTATCTGATTCTATGTCTCTTTCCATTTTATCAAGCTCTTCGTTTGCCTTTTGCTTATAATATTGTGCTGTACTCTCCTGCATACCTTGAAAATGAAAAAAAGTACCGCCTACATTTTTCATCAAATCATTGTAATCAACTGATATTTTATGATTGAGTTGTGCTTGCAATTTATTCTCCCTTCCAATTAATTCGTCCAGATCCAGACTATCTGACATTGTCATTACTATAATGTCATACCCTTTAAACACGAGTACGATATCCACGAGCTGACTCATGTATATTCCAATATTTAGTATTAATATGAGTATGTTTCTGGTCATTAGGAAGGACAATTGATATAAACTTCTTAGCCCAGATAATAGATATGGTCTTAAATACGCTGATCTATGTCGCATTAGTGATTATTGTTTTAATCGTAATTGTCGTTCTCCTTAAATTCCTGCTCGGTGTTCTCTTTATCATACCTACAACTGTTGAGCATCCGGCAAGAATAGTCAGTATCTAAACGTAGTAAAGATCGGGATGCCATAAATCCTTACCTCATTATAACTCGAACTTGGTAGGTTAGTTAAGGAACATCCTGAGGTTTCGGCACTTTCTTTTATCCTATACCATTAACAATTGATAAACTATACCAGTTTACATAAGTTAGCTGACATTTCTTAATAGATACTTTCGCACATCTAGGTTGAAGCGGTTGGTTCTAAAATATGCAGAGATCTTCTTTTTGAAATCGGTAAAAGATGGATAGTATGACAGTACAAGCAGGTCATTCTTCGATATGTTCCAGCATTCTTCCAGTGCCATGAATTCAGGTGATGCTGTCGGTAACCAGACTGGTATGAGATCATTCTGGTGTTCGTCGAAGTATGTCCTTATCTTCTGTGATTTGTAATGTGGAGCTGCCTTGTCTAAGAAGAGATAGCATTTTGGAAATTTATGATGGATTTGCCTTAGGTATTCATAGAATGTATCCTCGTTAAAATTATCATACTGTCTGGAGAGCTGTCTACCGTCATGGCTTAACGCACCAAATAGACATGAATGTCTGTGTGAGCCTGTAACAGTAACTACAGGTCTGCTATTTTCTTCAATCCACACTTTCCTTACAAGAGAGTCGTAGAAGAAGAAGGATTCGTCAAGTGATACTACTGTAAATCCTTCTCTTCCTGTTTTGTGAAGATTGTCCAGTATCTCTCTGGCTCTTTTTTGAAAGAATCCTTCTCCTCTCTTGAAGCCGTATTAACGTGTACCTTTCTTGGTACCTTCTGTGTAAAGTCCCATTTGTGAAGTATCCGGTAGATATGGAAGTAGTGATATTTTATACGACCTACCTTGAGTATCATCTCATGTACCTGTTTTGTAGTCCAGCCTTGTTTGCTTTCCTTCAATTTCCTCTGTATCTTTAATGCTATCTCTTCTGGAAGTTCTGGCGGTCTACCACTTATTGGTCTATTCTTTAGTCCATCTACACCTTCTTCCCTGTATCTCTTAAGCCAGTCTGAAGCCCATGTCCTACTTCTATGAAGTTCCTTTGCAGCACGTGCAGGAACCATTTCATCACCTTTTACTTTCAAAATGAGCAACAATCTCTCCTTTACCTTTACATCAGATTCATTTTTGTAGATCTTCTCCAGCATACCAACTCCTGTAGCCATTTGTCTACCGTTGATAGACTGACATCATAGTAATAGCTATTACCGTTTAGTAAAGATGACAACAATGTCAAATCTATGTCAGTGTATTTACGTTAATTGGTATAGTTAAGATATTGGTGCTTGAAAGAAATGTTTGCAAGAAGAAAACCAACCATTAGCCCGATACTTGCAGAAGTAATAGAAAATCAAATACAGTTAATGTCAAAGCATAAGTGTGCTCGAAGGCTTAAAATGAACTGAAATCACCATCAATCTCTGGCAGAATAGCTAGCGTCTTAAAGGGAATTGATTTTCTAAAGTCCAAAAGAGGAGTCATTATATATGCAAGAAAACAACATGAGCCTAAGAACGAGGAAGTTATTTCAGTTTTACGTAGTATTTCAGATAAGCAATACAGAAATATGGCACAGCTTAAAAAAGAGATTGGCAAGGTTAAGTAATGCAAAAGATAGAGCTAGGATAACAATATCAAATAATTACTCGACAATAACTTAAGCGTTAAGGAAGACGCAATGTGAAATAACTATAATCTGTGAAATATGTGGAATGGCCTTTGTCAGCAAGAGGGAACTAAATCTTATATAATATGAGGTACATTACATAAGCATGAGCGATGAGGAAAAAGGACAAGAGTATGAGGAAGGTTCTGCAGGGACTCAAAAGGGACGAAAGAGTGATCCACTAAAAGAATACGAAGCTAGCGAACCCATGACTCCAGCAAAAATCGAAGAGCATGAACCCACGGCGACACATCGGGACCCAAGCTATCAAAAGATAGTCCAACCTGATCAGACAGGAATGGATTCTCCTGAAGCTGTGGAAAAGCTAAAGAAGAAGGGCATGACTAAAGGCACTGATTAAATGATAAACCGAGACGAATACAAATTATTACAACGCAGAAGAAATGGTCGTAACATACATTACGAAAGCTGGTTACCGTAGAGGATTGTGAAGTTGGCTCTCTTAGTTGGACATGCATTCCTACTATAAAGTGTGTCAGGCTGGAGTATAATCGGTAAATAATTTTTTAAACAACGTAGCACATGCTCCAAAAAGTTTCAGAATTAAGAGAAAAGCAATTACGTCTAAAAGACGCTTCCGCTTTTTACAGGTCCAAACTTTGGACTATACTCAGTTAGATAGGGCACCAGAATGCCTGATTTCCAACAAAAAGTTGACGAAACCATGAAGAGAGGATTAGAATCCGTAAAAGAAACTGAGGAAGACAGACTCATGACTTTGAGTGTGGGGCCTCAACATCCAGGTTCTGGGCATTTCAGATTTACAATAAAATTGGATGGAGATTATATCGTCTTCTGCGATCCAGACCCAGGATATGTTCATCGCGGTGAAGAAAAAATGTGTGAATACCGAAACTTCATACAAAATATCCCGCATTTAGAACGCCCCGTTATACATGATTCGGCCAATATCACCTATTCTTACAGTTTGGCTGTGGAAGAGCTTGCAAATATACAAGTGCCAAGAAGAGCTCAATTTTTGCGGGCCATAACTTCAGAATTAGACCGAATAGTATATACGCTATATTGGCTTGCGATTTATGGAATTTTTTTAGGACATTCGACAATGTTCATGTGGCCCACTGGCGATCGAGAGCTCTTCATTGATCTTTTAGATATGATGACTGGTGCAAGGGTCACACACGCCTTCAATATTCCTGGCGGCGTAAGAAATGATATCCCCGAAGGTTTCAAGGATCGTGCTCTTGCAAATATTGGCTATTTTGAGAAGCGCCTTGAAGAATATGAAGACATATTTTACAATAATCCGCTCCTGAGACAAAGAACGGAAGGAGTTGGCATTCTAAAAAGAGAAGATGCAATTAATTTAGGTACAACAGGTTCTGTCCTCAGAGCTTCAGGAATTCCATTTGATGTGAGAAAAGCAGAACCTTATGATATCTATAACGAAATAAATTTTAAGGTTCAATATATGAAAAGTGGTGACTCATTTGCGCGATCCATGGTACCCTTTTTGGATATGAGGGAATCTTGTCATATTATAAGACAGTTACTAGATAAGAT
>JBPCNB010000193.1:0-12063 GCA_051001675.1 Nitrososphaeraceae archaeon
AGCTAGAACAGCCCGTGCCGCCGAGTATTCCAGCAACAGTGCCTAATGTGGCTGGTGGTGGAGGCAGTACGACCATAATCCTTACAGGGAGTGGAACTAACTACTCAAAGATTGATGGTCCTATCGACCCTTCATTCAAGACAAAGAGACAGCCAGCTGGTTCTTTCCAAGGAATTAAGGTATGGGGTCCTGTAGATCCCCCAGGTCAATTAGGTATATGGGGAACAGAAGTATGTGTAGATTTTGATATTTGTGTAGCTGATGGAGCATGTATCGAAGCCTGTCCGGTTAACGTGTATGAGTGGTTAGAAACACCTGGACATCCAGCATCTGAAAAAAAGCCATTTATGATAAGGGAAAAAGATTGTATATTTTGTATGGCCTGTGAAAACGTATGCCCTCCGCAATGTGTAAAGATATTCCAGAAAGGCTAGAGCACTAGAAGTGATGTGAGAAGTACAGATGATTGAGATGTATCAATTTCGAACTTTGACTAAAGGTGTCTGCCGTTGATGTTTGGCCCGTATTACGCAACGGTCGAAATTGCTAATTGTGCATGTCCACGATTTACAATGTAGCAAGAGAATAGGATTGTCCACAAGCTTCGCCGTGCTTCTTTTTACCATATTCTTTATTGCGGCATGGACTCTAACGCTTTACAGTCTTAACTTTTATTTTCTAGTATATTATTTGTCGCGCAAGAAAAGAACTAGGAAAAATAATCCAGACCTCGCCATGATGCCTCTAGTTACCATTCAACTTCCATTTTATAACGAAAAATATGTCGCCAGCCGTCTTATCGAAGCCGTTTGCAAAATGGATTACCCCATAGATAGATTAGAAATCCAAGTACTTGATGACTCAGAAGACGATTCCAGCCAAGTCATAAAGAAAGCAGTCAAAATCCACAAACTCAGAGGATTTGACATACATTATATGACTCGAGAAGACCGATCAGGATTTAAGGCTGGAGCCTTAATTATGGGAACAAAGAAAGCTAGGGGAGAATTTATTGCAATCTTTGACGCCGATTTTGTTCCACCTCCCGAGTTCCTACAAAAAACCCTCAAATATTTTTCCGACCCTCGAATAGGACTAGTGCAGTGCAGGTGGGGTCATATCAATGAAAAGTATTCTGCACTAACCGAAGCTCAAGCGTTATCGCTAGATTTGCATTTCTTAATAGAACAGAACGCTAAAAGCTTCACACATCTTTTCATGAATTTTAATGGAACTGCAGGGGTATGGCGAGCATCGTGCATAAAGGATGCTGGAGGCTGGCAGACTGGGACGTTGGTAGAGGACATGGACCTTAGCTTTAGAGCCCAAATGAGGGGCTGGAAGTTATTATTCGATGAAAACATAGTTGTTTCCGGTGAACTTCCAGTTCAAATGAATGCGGCCAAGAGGCAGCAATTCAGGTGGGCCAAAGGCACAACACAGCTTGCTATGAAACTATTGGGGGTATTGTTACTACGCAAAAAAATACCGCTGGATACAAAAATTCAAGCTTTTATTCAGCTCACAAGACACCTCGTACACCCTTTGTTTCTTGCCCAATTCCTTATATTTCCGATTTTGCTCAATCTGGACTATTCAACTCACCGTACGGTGTGGACCCCTTATGTTGGCCTGCTTTTTTACGTTTTGTTGGGACCAGTTGCATATTTGTACATCATAAGAAGGATTTGGCCAACTCAGTGGATATCAAAAGCAAGGCAGTACTGGATTTTGCTTTTCTTTGGGGCAGGAATTTCTGTGAATAACACAATAGCGGTATTTGACGCCCTCTTGGGTAAGAATAATGAATTTCTTAGAACCCCCAAATTTGGTATTAGTGTAAGAAGCGATAAATGGAAGGGGAAAGATTACGTTTTGCCATTCACAAGGACAACCTTACTCGAGATTTTCTTTTCTTTATATGGGTGTTTGGCCGTCTTCATTTGCATATTTTCCGGTAACGTGCTTTTTTTGCCAATAATAACATTACAAACAATAGGGTTTGTGTATGTAGCCTATCTGAGTATCATAGACTCTTGGGGACATACATCAGCTGTACCTAGAAGCCGACTTAAGATTTCTCCGCCCCAGAATAATATGACTGCTACTTCGGGAGCTATAAATAACTTGCACAACACAGTACTCCCAATCCAAATAGTGAAACATATGACTTCAAAATTTCGTTTGAATTGGACGCGCACGTGGCATATTCTCCGGTCCAAGGCCTTACTTTTAGCATTCATAGCCCTTTTAGCCAGTGGAATATTCAGTGCTTTCTATGGTTACGAAAGTTCAATTTACCCTTTAGACAAGGCAGCTGGATATTTGTCACGAGCGCAGTCTGCACAGACGCCGCATTTGATATCATCCTACTTAAACGAAGTAAAGGAACTTATTCCTCCTAATGGGAATCCAGTCTGGACATTTCCTAACCCGAAGACAGATTTCAAGCTTATTTATCAAGAAATAAATGCTATGCAGGCAAGAGCGTTAGCAATTTCTCAGATACAACCTCACAGCGCTGCTTATAACACTGCCCTTGAAGACCTTCATACTTCGATCAGAATAATCGAAATGAATTTAATCGAAGCACAACCCTATTTCTATGGCAGCCTTAGTAATTTTGCTTTCACGGGAATGTGGATAGGCTTAATACTATTGGCGTATTCCTTGATCAGAAGGACCAAAAAGAGATTCAGCGAATCAGAACTTACCTAAAGCCAACTGTTTGCCTCAATTTGTGAGCAGAGGGGGCTTAAGTTCTACAGGTCAATTTATTCGAAAGCATTTTGGTCAGTTACCCTAGTGCTTTCATCAAATATCAGAAAGAAGGTTCATCATCCCTTCTGTACGCCGACTTCGAGATTATTAAGGCTACTCTAAGATAATTAGTTTTTTGTCAAGAATATAACAGAGAATTGACTCCTGGGTTTAAATAGAAATTAGAAATTCCTATATTGTGTCTACGAATGAAGTATTGCACAAAATCTCTCTAAGCGGAAGAAACGGAATAAGGAGGACAGAGATAAAAAAGGAGTTTCAAACTACCGCTATAGATGATGTAGTAGAATCATTGCTCAAAAAAGGTGAGGTAGTGATGGATAAAAAAGGCACAGCATACTATCTTTGGCAGGCAGACAACTACCTGCAGTATCTGTTAATGACCGACACAAAATTTAGGCTCTTGTACGATGCCGTAGAAGAAACCAAACGCCTGCTGGAGGATAAGATTAGACAAAATACCATTCCTACGCCTGCTGATTCGACGAAAAGTCCTTCCGACAACATAGAAAATGCTACTGATAGATTTGCCTCTGTTCCTAGGACAAGGGAAGAAATAACTTTTGATAACGACATGTTTAAACAGGAGTTTGACCTCGCCCTAAGAAGATACCCGAGTTCTTCAGGGTGGGTCCTGCTATCAACGATCAGAGAGGAAATGGGAAAAAGATACAATCTCGGACAAGAAGAGTTCTATGATCTAGTAGAAAACATGACCAACAAGGAATATAATACATACGAACTTTCATCGGGTGGCAGTGAAGGTATTACGGTCAGAGGATTACTTCATGGTTTTGTGAGGTGTATCTAATGTACCCGTACAATCTAACTGAAAATCCTTTTCCAAGTGCTCCCACGCCTGGTGTTTCAGATATTTTACTCCTCGGAGGGAAGAGACACAAAAAATCCAAGGCTTCAGTAATCTCCTGTCTTGAAGACATGGGCAAGAAAATACATGAGGACCACGGCTCGAAACAATTTCGTCTTGTTACTGTAATTCATGACGTAGGTTCCGGCAAGACGCATCTTGCTTTACACCTTAGAACTTGCAGCGAGTTGTCTGACAAAGCTATCGTATCCTTCACGGACTTGTCACAACTCTATCCAAGAACGATCAATAACTTTTACAAAGGCATGATAACCGGCTTTCATCGGCACATCATAGACGGCCTCCGGTTCGCTATACTAAACTACTTACGTGAAAAAGCAGAAAGCAACAACAAGGCCAAAAAGATCTTTAAGTATAGTATTTGGGATAAGATAAGAGCAACTAGCCTAGGGGACAAAACGCAACTTGTATTAAACAATAAACTTTCTCACAATGAAATTGCTCTGCAGGAAGTATTAGCGGAAGAGTTTTCTGCGGTAGAGATAGCCATGATCCAATCAATCGTAAGCGATAAACTTGCATTCCAACATGCAGAAGTTAATAGCTTAGAAGAAGTTATCTTAAACGTTTGTGCTTTTGCTAAGCTTACACTGCTGTTCCTGAATAGAATTACTGTATTTGAGATAGATGAATTTGATACGGATATTCACTCGATGGATATTCTAAAGGCGCTAATAAACGCACACGTGCCTTCTGCATTACTATTGCTAGTTTTAACACCGTCAGCTTACTACGAAATAAGGAACACGAATGTTTCACTATTTGATAGGCTTGAAAAAGCGAACTACAAGATTGATCTGGCCGGGTCAAATACACTTGATGAGATAAGTGACATAGTACTAGAGTATATGAAATCTGGTATAGGAGATAAAGCCCTGAGCAATAGGGAGCAGGAAGATCTCCTTGCAAAAATAAAGATACTATATGATGAGTTCCCTGACTTTAGAAACATAAGATCTATGATTAATGTCGTGTATCATGCTGTTGAATATGCTGCTAAGAATGGTTCTCAATTGATAGATGAACAATCCTTAGATGAAATGCTGACAACAGTATACCCTGGCTTGAGATTGAGAGATAGCATTATGGCGGTGCCGCTTTCAGAGTTTATGAAAATTGCTAGAGAATCCAAGGATGTTGAAAAAATTAAATCTAGTGTGGAGCTGGCGATAAACGCCCTTTTGAATTGCGCAAATGAAAGTGGAAGAGCTGTTTATACCGCTCCTCTACAGAAGAATGGCAACTTTATCGACGTGACATATGATGATTTTGTTGGGAAGAAAACAGCTGTAGAGATATCGATAAATGAGGAGAATCGTCCGGAATTTGAGAGGCCGGTAAATCGGCATCAGCATGTTGCTGACAACCTTACAATTTTTTCTAATAAGGAAAATAATGAGAATCGTCAACGGACCTACGCGTCTGTAACGATTGATAGACACAAGTTGGTAGACTTGATTTATTTTAATAAGATGTACAAAGATAATCAGATGCAAGAGGACGATATAGAACGAGCATTAGCCCTTGGAAGATCTATAAGGCTTTACTAATTTTTTCCTACGATGATTTATGTTTTTTGCTATGGTCCGGTCACAAACTTTTTTAAGAGAGAATAACGTTTGGTCGCTTGTGGGAGAGAAGGAAGGGTCTAGTGACGAAAACTGCAGATATTATCAGACCGCCTCAGAAGATTCATTTAGATGCAATATTTGCGGTCAGAATGCGGAATATGTTATTCAGCTCGAGTTAGTCAAAGAGAGGAGTAACTATAATATAATGGAACCCGATGACAATATGCCTTTCTATCTCTGCAAAATCCATGAATATGTATACAAGAAAATGCGAACTAACATCGAATTAAAAAATTACTTTGAAGAGACAATTAAAGTAAATCAATAATGGATTCCAATGTCTACAAAATGGGAGTCAGGCTGACGTTTCGAACCCCGGATGTTTCCCTAGAAAGTCTGTATGAAGGGGTGCGGACTTGTTAATTTATTATGACTGGAAAAAAATCAACTAATTATTATAATTAGGAACACGTACGGAAGAAGTTTGCTGTTGACGTCCTTTTGCGTGTTAGAGTTATTTTGATATGATCTTTCTCGGTGTCGATGTTCAGGACCACTAGGTTTTAGAGCCTGATACAGTCAAGACCGATTATACTTGTCCCCCAGAGAGAACATACTTGGGAGGAGGTCAGAATCTTATCGTCATTCAGCTCCCGAAAATAGTAGGTATAAAGTCCGACTCCTAAAATTCCGCTGGCTGAAGTCAAGCATCCCCTTAAGCTGTATTGACTTATACTCTATAATGCACCTATCATAGGATGAAACGTGACTGTTAGCCTTAGCTTTGATGGTGAATTATTGCAGCGGTTCGCCCTTATTCTAATGACTTAGATGCGACAGCCGGGATTTGAACCCGGGTTACCAGATTGGCAATCTGATGTCCTAGACCAAACTGGACGACTGTCGCTCCGATACTGGACATGATAAGAGGATATTAAAGCATAACTAAACATAACTCGAACTTATCTTTTTTTAGCGATGGTGCCAGGAATTTTCTGTTCTCGGCGTACAGCAATTGCCTCCGCAAAGACATTTGTCCCGTTTACTGAATCAGCTCTTATTTGACATTTGGTTGGGACGCAGATAAGAAATATTATATTGAATGGGTTAAGTTTGTTCAAAACTTAAGGGTCCCCACAATACCTTTTAGTAATGACAATCCTTATGAAGCGAACTAGGCTTTGCATGGTCCTTAGATGAACCTTATTTCGACGGTAAACCCTTTGTCGCCGTTTGGGTAAAGATATCCTCGCATCTGCTTCTCCATTTCTTATCTTGCTCATTGTGTTAGATAATTTGAAGTTTCCTTCTCTGTGGATCTCGATTGGACTTTTCGATCGATCCACTTCCACTGTTCGCTTCTCTATTCTCAAGTCCTTGGACTATATCTATCAATCCTGGGTATTCGAATAATTAGACGCAATGAAAAAATTTAGTGATTGTTGCAAATTGATTCATTTATAGTATGTGCTATGCCACAACCTCTCATGGTTTTCGGCACGGTTATGAAGGAGCTAAAAGAGAATATAGATAGCAACAAATCGGTAATTGAGTCAACTCTTAAGAAAAATCCGGGTCTTGCTTTCAATAAAGTCAACGAACTCGCACGTTCCGTAGGCCAGAGGTACAATATGGAACTAAATATTCATTTTCCCGATAGCTCCAAAATTAAAGAAATCAGTTCCTATGGCACAGAAAACATAGGCATAATCATAGACAAATTCCGAAAAAAGTTCCCGATTCCTAGGGAAGATATTAAAAAAAAGGCCTTGGGAATGACAGGGTGTATAGAAGCACAAGACGCTTATATGTACGAAGGGAAAGAAGGTATTCGCGTATTATTAAGATCTGGAAGGATAGAGATTCAGCCAGGTGTTATTCACCTGTGGTGCAATATAGACAGTGACGTTACTACCTTCGTTGATTGGCTCATGCTGTACGTCTACTTTAATAATAAGAACTAAGTGAATCCGAGAAAAGATGCAAGAGGATAAACCTTGTTGACGTTTGAAGGTTTTTAAACATTTAAGGGAAGTATTGAAGAATCCCTGAATTATCGAATAAATATGTGCGTACTGGCATTGGCATATTGTCCCTAATCCATATCTGACTTTATATTCTGGTTCTCTCGAAAAGTCTCGGATTGCAAAATTGGGTTATCCAAAAAATCAATGATTCCTCGTTTTCTTTATTACCGATCCATTTGACTTAATTGATTTTTGAAGCAGAATTGCAAAGTCTTTGCTATACGAGCCATTGTAAATGGATACGGATACATTGCAGTCACCATCAGCAACTTTGCTAAAGTTAAGGTAAAGTGTCGCATTATTTAGGGAACCGTCAATTATATTGCTAGTTCCAGCTTGGCGCTCGCTGTCTTCCCAACGGTCAAAGCCTTAGTACGAGGTCTAAATCTGAAGATGCGCTCCAGAAAATCCGCTCCCATTTTGACGATAACAGTGCTAAAGATTGATATTATTGAAAGGAATAATACTCAACTTTTGATAGACATGAGTTTGTTTCGTAATTTCTACGGCTCATGATTAATTAAACCGTCAAGGTTTTTGTCTTGACATATTGTTAGCTGGGAGCATTTGCTGCTAGGGGACGACCCAAAACAAGAACGTATTATTAGAGAACTCAGGACCCCACCATCTCTCATTTGTTACTTTGTATGATGAGCATGTAATGAATCCTTGTACTATTGCTGGTTGATATTGAGTTGTCGAAATTAATTGATCACTCCTCGGAATGTCTTAGATTTAAATAGCCAAACTCGGTTAACAAGATTATGTCAGATCCAACACAACAGAATCAACAAGTTCAAAGAGAAGGCACCCGCGACGCAATCTACATAGGAAAAAAGCCTCTGATGGCGTACGTAACATCAACTCTTATTCAACTCGCCAACCAGCCCGCTGTAACCATTAAGGCAAGAGGATTGAGTATTGGAAGGGCGGTAGACGTTTCACAAATCATCCTTAAGAGAATGGAAAATGCAGGATACAAAGTTGGCGATGTAAGAATAGGTTCTGAGACAGTCCAGTCAGAGGACGGTAGGACAAGGAACGTTTCCACGATTGAAATCGAAATTAAAAGAAGCTAAATGTAGTTAGCCGTTCCCCGACCATTTTTGTTAATTGAAATTTAGATGCAGTCCCCTATTGCGGCGCTTCTTCTTGCACATCTGAATCCAGTAACAAACACTCACGTTAGTATTATATCTTATCTGGAAAGATTGTATAGGACCGTGTATGTTTTTCCCGTCAGATTTTTAGAATATGACAGAGAAATTAATACAAAGAGTTTCCCATTTCCTTATGCCCTCAGAAAAACCATGATAGAGTCTGTATTCAAAGGTACTAGCAGCATCCTTGTACTTCCGGACTATACGTTCCGGGCTCCTTTTATAAAATATCTGCCACCATTGATGTCTCCGTATTCATGGTTCCTCCGAAATAACATAGTTAGAAATGTCTCAGAAAGCAAGTTCGTATCATATACGGGGGATCAGATAGAAAGAATCGCCTTGAGGTTCTACCGTTTAAATCCTATAAAAGCTAGCCGGCTAGAAATCTCTGCGTCTTCAATTAAAGAAATGATGTACGTTCAGGCAAAAGAAGAGCATATAAGAAATTTAGAACAAAAAAATAATACAAATTGGCACAAGAAGGTCCCAACAGAGGTTTTGGAGCTAATTAATGAGAATTGGGAGATTGTCAGAGGTTTCGCTTCGTCTCCGGACCAAACCCTCAAATTTATGGGTATGAAATTTCCGACAGAAGGATTCCTGTAGTATCGAAGATATTTATATTCCGCAAATAATTTTTGCTATCAATGAAGAGCAAGAGCGCGGAGTTCGTTTGGTTCGATGGTAAGTTTGTGAAATGGGAAGAAGCAACCATACCTGTGATGGCACATTCACTGCACTATGGCACTGCTGTATTTGAAGGGATACGCGCTTATGCGGCCGAAAATAACCTCTTTATCTTTAGACTCGAAGATCATATGAAAAGGCTCCGTCGCTCAGCCTCTGTTTATTGTTTTGGTATGCATAACACTGTAACAGAGTTGTGCGACGCAACACTAAAGCTCACACAAAAAATCATGATGAAACAATCTTGTTACATACGGCCCCTTACCTTTGTGGGATTGCACGGCATTGATCTAAATGTTAATAAGGATTCTCCAACTCATACGGTTATCATAATTTTCCCATTTGACAGATACTATAAGGAGCATGGTATAAGCGCGTGTATTTCTTCGTGGAGAAGAATCCATGACACTTCCATCCCACCTCTAGCTAAAGCTGCCGGCAATTATCTTAATTCAGTCCTCGCTACCCAGGAATGCAAGCGCAATGGATACGACGAATCCATAATGCTTGATATACAAGGAAATGTTAGCGAGGCTTCTGGCGAGAATATATTCGTAGTCAGAAACAACAAAATAAGTACTCCAACCATCGCGAGTTCAGCTTTGGAAGGAATCACAAGAGACACAGCGATGACAATAGCCCGGCGATTGGGCTATGAATTAGAAGAACGACCCATCAGTAGGACTGAGCTGTACATGGCTGACGAACTTTTTCTGACCGGGACCGCTGCGGAGATAGTAGGTGTGACTCATCTGGATGGCAGAGCTATATGTGACGGCACAGAAGGACCCATCACACAGGATATACGTAAAAACTACACGCAAATTGTTTGTGGCAAGGTCAAGGACTTCATGGAGTGGCTAACGCCAGTATGGTAAACACACCTAACCACTCTGCTGCACGTGTGGCAGTAATTGGAGTAGGGGGTTGGGGAAAGAACCATGTTAGGGTACTTAGCGAACTGGGAGTTCTCACTGCAATATGTGACGCAAACGAAGAGCGTGCAAAAGATTTTGCCTCCAAGTACCATACACAATATTATACATCCGTGGATGACATGCTTAGGGACGAATTGGAGTTACATGGATGTGTTATTTGCACTCCCACAAAGACTCACTTCGAAGTCGCAAAAAAAATGATGGATCGCGGCATCAACGTCTTCGTGGAAAAACCACTTTCGTTTTCTTCGGCCGAATGCGAGGAAATGATCAGAATAAGTGTCGATAGAAAAGTTATTCTCACGGTCGGCTACATAGAAAGGTTTAACCCGGTAGTCCGGGACATGAAACGCCTCATAGAAAATAAGACTTACGGAGATTTATTGATGATGGAATTCCACAGAGAAAATAGGATGCCCCTGCATATCAAAGACGTAGGGATTATTTACGATACTTCTGTTCACGATATTGACACCGCGATGTTTTTGTTTAACAGTCGACCCCATGTGATTTTTGCCCGAGCAGGCGTCAAGTTTCACTCATTTGAAGACTTCGCTACAATAATGCTAGGATTTGAGGATCAGAAGGTTGCAATAATAGCATCAAATTGGATCACGCCAAAAAAAGTGAGGACGTTCAACGCGGTATGTACTGAAGGAATAATTTCCGGAGATTTCATAACCCAAGAAATACTAATCGATGAGGCAGAACGTACAATAATTCCTCGACGTGAAAAACAGCTTCTGGAACCTCTCGCTTTGGAATTGAGAAGTTTTATAGGTTCGATGCGAGGGAAAACTGATGAGCTTTTGATATCTGCAACAGATGCAACCAATGTGACAAAGGTTGCAGAAGCAGCGATTCTATCCAGTAAGACAGGATCTCCAATATATTTGGAGTTGAAGTAAATGAAAAGGCGACTATTGGATATCCTTGCTTGTCCCATAGACAAATTTTATCCACTGGAACTTTTTGAGCTCAACACGAGAAAGAGCAATGGTTCTGACCAGGAGAAAGAAGAGTTAACGATCGAAGAGGGAGTCCTTTTCTGCAGTAAATGTAACCGCTTCTATCCCATTATAGATGAGATTCCTATTATGCTGCCGGATGAACTGCGGGACAGAGACAAAGACATGAAATTCTTGCAAAAATGGCGGGACAGGATTCCGAACAAAGTTATTAGCGATCCCAGGCCGTACCAAATATAAAACAGACGTCTGAATGGACAGATATGGATAGAGAAAATGATACAAATTCTTTCGGGAACCCGGTTGTAACAAACTATATCTCCAATACAGCCAAGATCGGAAACAATGTCAAGATCTGGCATTTCTCATACATAGGAAACGATACTCAAGTTGGTGACAATGTGATGATAGGCTCCTTGACACACATAGACTACGAAGTTAGAATTGGTGAAGATACCCGCATAGAAGGTTCGGTTTATATTCCTCCACTCACAGTTATTGGTAAACGTGTGTTCATAGGTCCTGGCGCCACATTTACAAACGACCCATATCCAATGAGTCCGAAGATGACAGGAGTTATTGTTCATGACGGAGCCATAATAGGAGGCGGGGCAATAATCAAAGCAGGTGTTGTTGTAGGTAATGACGCAGTGGTTGCGATGGGATCCGTGGTCACTAGAGATGTGCCACCTGGTGTTGTCGTGATGGGATCCCCTGCAAGGGTAAAGTATAGCAGGGGTGAGTATAACAAGAAGCAGCAGGAGTGGAATTCACGGTAACTAATTCAGAATTTATTTTCGAGCTATGATTTCCCGTGAAACAATATAGTCTAAGATGTGAGAGTGCGCATGCTAACCTACCTTTAATATCGCAATTGAGGAGAGAAATGCCAGCCTTTATTACGAGAGCGTAGAGCGCACAATAGCTGTTGTTTCGTTTCTAAGATTTACCGTCCAAAAACGAAGAGTAAAAGCTTGTTTGGATGGAGGATAAAAGTGGCCTTACGGTGTAATTATTCGACGATGCGACACGCAGGATT